>NZ_QETG01000005.1:0-137943 GCF_003105055.1 Acinetobacter sp. AM
AATTTTTTCAAAAATTTAAAAAATTATAGTTTTTATAAGAAATATGCATAAAACAATTATTTAATTAAAAATCAATAATTAATAAAATCATTAAATTAAATAAAGCCTTTTTAAATGAAATTGTAAATTAATTTGCTAAACACCTATTCGCAGAATATTTTTTAGAAGCACAAAAATAAATAAATTTTAATAAACAATATTAACCAAATGATAAAGTGAGACTATCCACATGATTGAATGGTTACAAAATGAATTAAAGCATAGTCCTGAAATACTCTTATTTTTATCTCTTGCAATTGGTTTTTGGATTGGTCAATTCCAGTTTGGAAAATTTCAATTTGGAGGAGTTGCAGGCTCATTACTTGTCGCGGTTGTATTAAGTCTAATTGGTGTCCCTGTCGATAATGGAGTTAAAGCTCTTCTATTTGCACTTTTTATTTATGCGGTTGGCTTCGAAAGTGGTCCCCAGTTTTTTAAATCGCTGGGACCACAATCAATAAAAGAAATCTTACTTGCGGTATTTATGGCCATTAGTGGACTGATTACTGTTTTGCTGATGGCAAAGATTTTTAATCTAGATAAAGGTTTAGCTGCTGGTTTAGCCGCAGGTGGAATGACGCAATCTGCAATTATTGGGACTGCTGGTGATGCCCTGTCTCGACTAGACTTACCACTTGCAGAAATTCAAAAACTCCAAGCGAATGTCGCTATTGGCTATGCCGTCACCTACATTTTTGGATCTCTGGGCGCAATTATTATCTGTGTGAATATCTTGCCGAAATTCATGGGGCGAGAAATTCACGATGATGCTTTAAAAGCAGAAGCTGAACGCCTTAAAGGTGCTTTTGAACTCGCTCCAGGTCAAGAGCTTGCCATACCTGAAATTGTCGGTCGTATTTATAAAGTCCAACAAGCAGCGGGACAAACGCTAGCAGAAATTGAAACCCAAACACCAAGCTTGACTATTGAACGGTTAAAACGAAAAGATAAATTGATTGATGTGAGCCCTGAACTCTCACTTCAAACTGATGATGTCGTACTTGTGGTGGGTCGTCGTGCCAGTGTAGTTGCCGCCGCTGATCATATCGGGACCGAACTCCAATCCTCAGCAGGAATGGAAATGGTCATGGAAACCACAGATATCATTCTTAGAAACTCTAAATATATTGACCGAACACTGGGTGATGTTAAAGCCAATACCCCTGCTTATTTAAAGCATGGCATTTACGTTCTCGGTATTAAACGTAATGAAGAAGCTCAACCTTTAAGTGATGACACGATTCTTCGCCAAGGTGATGTTGTGACAGTTTATGGCACTAAAAGTGACTTAGAACGTTTAATCAAAGAAGCCGGTAAAGCATTACCAGAAAGTCTTAAAACAGACTGGATTTTTCATGGTGCTGGTCTAGTGGTGGGCTTATTGATTGGCTTATTTGTCATTCGTATTGGAGATGTCCCTCTCACACTCGGTGCAGGCGGTGGCGCATTATTATCGGGCCTTTTATTTGGTTGGCTACGTAGTCGAAATAAAGTTCACGGCAATATGCCTTTAGCTGCATCACAACTACTTAAAGATTTAGGTCTTGCAGGCTTTGTCGCTGCCGTCGGCTTACAATCAGGTTTACAAGCAATTCAGACCATTAAAGAAAGCGGTCTGTCTTTATTTATGATTGGTGTCGTTGTCACGCTAGTGCCTTTAATTCTGTCCATGTTCTTTGCACGCTATGTGCTTCGTTATGACAATGTTGCAGTTATGGCAGGTGCCCTTTCGGGTGCACGAAGTGCAAATCCAGCATTCGGTGGAGTACTAGATAAAGCTGGAAACTCTATTCCAACCGTACCATTTGCCATTACCTATGCATTAGCAAATGTATTTTTGACTTTACTCGGACCACTCATTGTCGGTTTGGCCTAAACAAGTTTTTATATCTAAAACACTTACACTTCACGATAATTAAGGAGACACCCCATGGGGAATGTTGATTACTCAAAATATGCAAAACTAAGCCCATTTGAACTCAAAGATGAACTCATTGCATTAGCTTTAAGTCATACAGATCGTATGATGCTCAATGCGGGGCGCGGAAATCCAAACTTTCTTGCAACCGTACCACGCCGTGCTTTTTTTCAGCTTGGTTTATTCTCGGCAACTGAGTCTGAATTTTCATTTTCCTACATGCCAGAAGGGCTAGGTGGTTTTCCTAGAGCCGAAGGGCTACAGTCACGCTTTGATCATTTCGTACTAGAAAATCGAGACAAACCTGGTGTCGTCTTTTTGGGTAAAGCAATTTCCTATGTCCGTGATCAATTGGGGTTAGATCCAGATGCTTTCTTACTGGAGATGGTTGAAGGTATTCTCGGTTGTAACTACCCCGTACCAGACCGAATGCTTAAAGTCAGTGAAAAAATTATTAAAGAATATATTTTACGTGAAATGGGTGTTCAAGGAATGCCACAAGAAGGATTAGACCTATTTGCAGTTGAGGGTGGCACAGCTGCAATGGCGTATATTTTTAATTCACTGAAAGAAAATAAAATTATTTCTACTGGGGACCGAATTGCAATTGGTTCTCCAATTTTCACCCCTTATTTAGAAATCCCAAAACTCAATGATTATCAGCTTGAAGAAGTGCTGATTGAAGCAGATGCTAACCTTGGCTGGCAGTATCCAGAATCTGAATTACGCAAATTAGAAGACCCTTCTATCAAGGCATTCTTTTTAGTTAACCCAAGTAACCCTCCATCTGTGAAAATGAGTGACGAAGGCTTAGCGATACTGGCGGATATCGTCAAAAAACGTCCAGACCTGATTATTCTTACAGATGACGTATATGGCACATTTGCAGATAACTTTAAATCCTTATTTGCGATATGCCCAGACAATACAATTTTGGTTTATTCATTCTCGAAATATTTCGGAGCTACGGGTTGGAGACTCGGTGTAATTGCGCTCAGTAACAACAATATTTTAGATCAGAAAATTGCCAATCTCTCTAAAAAAGATAAGTTAGAACTCGAAGAACGTTATTCATCTTTGACCACCGATCCATCGAGCATCAAGTTTATTGATCGCCTTGTAGCCGACAGTCGAAATGTCGCCTTAAATCATACTGCGGACTTATCAACGCCACAGCAAGTTCAAATGGTACTTTTTGCATTATTTAATATGATGGATTCACGTCAAAGCTACAAAAAAGCGGTGAAATCTGTGGTTCGTGAACGTGATGCCACTCTATATCGTCAACTGGGTGTTGAAATTCCACAAGACCCAAATTCTGTCGATTATTACACATTGGTGAATTTGGAAAAAACCTCTCGCACTTTATATGGCGATGAGTTTGCTGAATGGATTATGAAAAATAAGAATCCAACAGAATTATTATTCCGTGTTGCGGATGAAACAGGTGTCGTACTTTTACCAGGTTCTGGCTTCGGCGTTCAGCATCCATCTGCTCGAGCATCATTGGCAAATTTAAATGAGTTTCAATATGCAGCCATAGGAACATCTTTACGCAAATTTGCCGAAGAAGCCTATGAGGAATTTAAAAAAGCCAATAAGAAAAAAGCGAAGTAGTTTCACGCTTTTATTGTAATATTTAAAAGATGGCTTAATGAATTGATGATTAAGCCATCTTTTAAATTATGTAGAATTTCTTTACCACAAAATAAATTATTTCAAAGCATCAATTATGTGCCTAAAAGGATTTCGAAATATTCCCGAAACGGCAAAATTTAGCTCACGTATTAAAATGACTAAATGCAAGATCTAAAGATTTAAAAAACAAAGACTGGAAAATCTCACAAAATTTAGCATGAAATTTTATTATTAATTTTATGCTTAATCGTTATTAAGTCATTGATTTTATAGTGATATATGGTGCGGCCAGCGGGAATCGAACCCACGACCCCAAGCTTCGGAAACTTGTACTCTATCCAACTGAGCTATGGCCGCGCGTGCACATCATAACAAAAAAATAAAGAAGTGAAAGCAACTATATATAAATCATTCATTTTTATGATTAGAGTTTAATCAATGTTCTAAGCATGCAACGCAGTATTCCCTGTAATTTACTTGGTTTATTCATCAAGATCGCTCACAATAGTCACACTCTATATGCTGTGAGAACTTCATGACCGATGCATTACTGATCAGAGATTTGTCCAAAACTTATCGTAATGGCTTTCAAGCCCTTAAAGGAATTAATTTAACCGTGCCAGAAGGTGAGTTTTATGCGCTTCTTGGACCGAACGGTGCTGGCAAATCGACGACCATCGGCATCATTAGTTCTTTAACCAAAAAGACCGCAGGTACTGTCGAAATTTTTGGTCATAATCTCGATACGCACCCATCACGTGCCAAGCAATGCTTAGGTGTTGTGCCACAAGAATTTAACTTTGGTCAATTTGAAAAAACATTCGATATTTTGGTGACGCAAGCAGGCTATTACGGTATTCCCCGTAAAATTGCAGAGCAACGTGCCGAACATTATTTAGAAAAATTAGGGCTTTGGGAAAAACGAAATACCCAAGGTCGTATGCTGTCAGGTGGTATGAAACGCCGCCTCATGATCGCACGTGCCATGATGCATGAACCAAAACTTTTGATTCTGGATGAACCTACTGCGGGTGTCGACATTGAACTGCGTCGTTCAATGTGGGATTTCCTGACGGAAATGAATGAAAATGGTACATCCATCATTCTAACGACCCATTATTTAGAAGAAGCTGAAATGTTGTGTCGCCGTATTGCTATCATCGACCGCGGTGTCATTAAAGAAGATACCTCCATGAAAGCATTCCTCAATCAATTACATGAAGAATCATTTATTTTTGACTTGGCTGAGCCAATTCAACCTCTGCATCTCGATATTATTGGTGTTCGCTTCAATTTAATTGATCCTGTAACGCTTGAAGTCACCATGGACAAAGCGCATACCTTAAATCAGCTATTCCAGTTACTTGAAGCACAAGGCATTCAAGTGCGTAGTATGCGCAATAAATCTAACCGCCTTGAAGAACTGTTTGTCAGACTTGTGGAGAAAAATTTGGAGGGAGCTACACCATGAATATGACTCAAATGCGTGTTGCCCTTTTCACATTAGTACATAAAGAAGTTCGCCGCTTTATGCGCATCTGGCCGCAAACTCTCTTACCACCAGCCATTACCATGAGTCTATATTTTGTGATTTTTGGTAATTTAGTCGGTTCTCGTATTGGGCAAATGGGCGGCTTTAGCTATATGCAATTCATTGTGCCTGGCTTAATTATGATGGCGGTGATTACCAATAGCTATGCCAACGTTTCCTCCAGTTTCTTTAGTGCCAAATTCCAAAAAAGTATTGAAGAATTAATTATGAGTCCTGTCCCTTTACATTTAGTCCTTTGGGGCTATGTCTTGGGCGGATTATGTCGTGGTGTACTGGTTGGGATTATTGTGACGGCTATGAGTCTGTTTTTTACTGACTTATATATTACCAACTGGTTTGTGACTATATATACAGTGATTGTGACCTCATTATTATTTTCATTAGGCGGTTTTATTAATGCTGTTTACGCCAAATCTTTTGACGATATTTCAATCATTCCAACTTTTGTACTTACCCCTTTAACTTATTTAGGCGGTGTATTTTATGCGATTAGCGCACTTAGCCCATTTTGGCAAAATTTGTCTTTAATTAACCCAATTGTCTATATGGTTAATGCTTTCCGTTTCGGAATTCTAGGTCATAGTGATGTGAACGTTTCGATTTCACTCACCGTGGTTACTTTATGTTGTGCTGTCCTTTACGGTATAGCGTATTATTTACTTTCTCGTGGCTCAGGAATGCGTGAATAATGAGTGTAGAACTTTCTTTACTCGGTAAAGACACCCAATATCCATCAACATATCAACCAGATATTCTTTTTCCAATTGCACGTGCTCAGGCACGTTCAAGCTATGCCCATATTGAGGGTATTCAACAGGGTAAAGACTGGTGGCATGTATTTGAAATTTCTTGGCTCAATGCTCAAGGTATTCCTCAAGTTGCGATTGGTCGCTTAACGCTGCCAGCTTCTTCGCCCAATTTAATTGAGTCCAAATCACTCAAGCTTTATTTTAATAGTCTGAACTTTACCCAATTCGATTCTGAAGCCACATTTATAGCTACTGTAGAAAAAGATTTATCTGCGGCTGCGGGCGCTACAGTAACAATTCAATTGTTCCAAGTGGATGATTTAGCCATTTATCAGCCCGAAGGCATCTGTATTGATGACTTGGTTCCTGAACGTCTGGAAAATCAACCCGATGCTTCCCTACTCAGTTTCGATCATGAAAATACAGACAACCTAGAAGTACAACTCTATTCACATTTACTGCGTAGTAACTGCCCTGTGACAGGTCAACCCGATTGGGGTACGGTATTTATCCGCTATCAAGGTAAAAAGCCTTGTTATCGCTCACTTTTAGCCTATATTATCTCCTACCGCCAGCATAATGGTTTCCATGAGCAATGTGTTGAACAGATGTTTGCCGATATCTGGCAAAATCTACAACCTGAAAAGCTTATGGTTTATGCAGCTTATACCCGCCGAGGTGGTTTAGACATCAATCCTTGTCGTGTATCGGATTTAACATGGATGCCTCGCCCAATTCGCTTGGCGCGACAATAAAATGAATAATACTGAGGTTAAATAACAATGCCTTTTTTTGGTTTTGTCCCTTCTGAAACACTATTAAATAGTATTCAAACAGGTCAGCAGAAGAAAAATTCAAGTGAAGCACTCTACCCTTTGCGCGATCAAACTGCTTTATTGATTAATGACGAAATTATTGACGCCATTTTAACGGAGTTAGTTCGTCGTTTTCCGCCGAGTGATAAACGTGATACTGCCGAAAAATTAGCAGGTTACATTAAATCTACGGTTGCGGTGCTATTGAAGCAACTTTTAAGTAAAGCTCCAAATGATGTGGTGAAACAATCGATTGAGTTTTCTGAAAAAAGCTTATTTAAAGATGCACAAGGTCAATATCGCGTAGGTGAAAGTTTAGATGCCAGCTTGGTGACTAATTTAAAGACTACATTTGCTGATATTCGTGCAGGTAGTGATACCAATAAAGCCGTTTTGATCGAATTATACAAACAGTTCGCAGAAGCCACTGTACGTCATTTCATGAATGATTTTAACAAAACCCTCGATTTAGGCATGATTAAGCGTAAAGCGGCAGATATCGGCTCTGCGGCGGTCATTAAAGCCGTACATATTGCAATTGATAAAATCTTCCCACATTTAACCAAGGAAGAATTGATTATTTTGGCTGAGTATCACGATACGTTGTTCCATCATTGATAGAAATTTAAACTATCGAAAACCTAGCTTTTGCTAGGTTTTTTTATTGCTAAATATTGATATACAGCATCCATACACAGGTATAAGGTAGCAGAGGCAAAATACGACCTAAGACTTTATTCTACAAATATCTTCCATGACTACTCTTCCACAGTCCAAATTCTTACGTCATGCACCCCGTGACGGTTTAAGCACAACTTTATTGCCATCGAAATGGCACAAATTACACTTAGATCCATGGTTATGCCTCTATTTATTGCTCACTGCATTATTAGGTTTAACTGTGCTGTATAGTGCTTCCGAACAAGACTGGAGTCTAGTGTCGAAACAAGCCATCAGTTTTGCGATTGGTTTTTTCACCATGTTAGGTTTGGCACAAGTTCCGCCAAAGGTGTATCAATCTTTTACACCTTATCTATATATAGTGGCACTGTTGTCACTTATTGGGGTCAAACTCTTTGGGGAAGTTCGTTTAGGTGCACAGCGATGGATTGATATTCCAGGACTGGGCAGTGTACAACCCAGCGAATTTATGAAAATTGCCATGCCCTTGATGATTGCATGGTTTTTATCTCGGCGGCCTTTACCCCCTAAAATCAGTCAGATTGGCATTTGTTTAATCTTTATTGGCATTCCCTTTATTTTAATTGCTGAACAGCCCGATCTTGGTACTTCATTACTGGTGCTTTCAAGTGGGATCTTTGTTTTATTTCTCAGTGGCTTGTCTTGGCGTTTGATTGCAACTGCAATCGGACTCGCAGCACTGATTATTCCTATTGCTTGGCAATTTTTACTGCATGATTATCAACGACAACGCGTTTTAACCTTGATCCATCCCGAAGCCGATGCACTGGGTACGGGTTGGAATATTATTCAATCAGAAACTGCCATAGGTTCTGGTGGAGTTTTAGGTAAAGGATACCTCTTAGGCACTCAATCTCACTTACATTTCTTGCCTGAAGGTCATACCGATTTTATTATTGCTGCATTTTCTGAAGAATTTGGGCTGATTGGTATTATCATATTGATTATACTGTACTTTGCAATCATTAGCCGAACGTTTCAAATTGGATTAAACAGTTTTCATAACTTTGGACGTTTAGTGGCAAGCAGTTTTGCTTTGTCATTTTTTGTATATGTCTTTGTCAATGCAGGCATGGTCAGTGGTATTTTACCGGTAGTGGGTGTGCCTTTACCTTTTATGAGTTATGGCGGTACTGCAATTATTACTTTAATGGCCACTTTTGGCGTTGTGATGTCAATTCATACACATCGATAATTTTTGGGATTTAACCTATATGACGAATTTGTCTATTTATAAAAAACTGAAGCGTTTATCTTTACTTATTGGTGCTTTTTCAATTACCAGTTTTTGCCAAGCAAATGATTTTGCCAATGATCCCCAATACTCCAGTTTCAAACAAAAAACCATGCAAAGCTATGGTTTAACTGCTGAACAAGTCGATTGGGCAATGAATGGCTCACGTAATCTTCCCAACATTATCAATATTATGAACCGACCTGGTGAAAGTAAGCCATGGTATGACTATAAAACCAATTTCATGTCTGAAAGTACCATTCAGCGTGGTGTTCGATTCAAAAATCAATATGCAGATACCTTAAACCGTGCGGAACAGCAATTTGGTGTTCCACAATCTGTGATTTTAGGCATTTTAGGGGTAGAAACAGGTTTTGGTGCAAATAAAGGCAATTTCATCACTCGAGATGCCTTAGCAACCCTTGCATTTGGTTATGAACGTCGTGCTGCCTACTTCCAAGATGAGCTGTCTGCACTGATTGCATGGACTTATAAAGATGGTGTGCCGGCCAACTCTGTCGTAGGGTCTTATGCAGGTGCAATTGGCTATCCACAATTTATGCCCAGTAACATTCCTAAATATGGCGTGGACTACGATGGAAATGGACATGTTGACCTAAGAAATTCAGCAGTCGATGCGATTGGTTCTATTGCAAACTATCTCGCGCAACATGGTTGGCAAAGAAATCAACCGATTGGTTTTGCGGCGCGTTACACAGGTTCGACACCTGATGCCATTATTGCCAAGAACCTTGAACAACCGACCCCTTATGGCGTATTAAAATCACAGGGTATTTCACCCATCAATCCAGTGGTACAAATTGATGATTTAGATATGATCAATGTCATTCAACTTCAAGAAAATTATGGTTCAATTTACTACATTACTTACCCGAATTTTCAAGTCATTACCACTTATAATAAGAGCCGTATGTATGCCACTGCTGTGTGGCAATTAGGTACTGAAATTGCTAGCCGCTAAGGCTAGCTTTTTACAGAAAGAAAATAAGTCAATCTTTTTTTTAACTATAAAGTGTATAAAATAGACAAATTAAATACAATGTTACAATATTGTATATTTATTAACCACAAAACAATTTAATTACCTACTTTTTGTAAAGATTTCGGTATAAAGACTAGACACCCTCACTGTGGCATGAATATTATCCATCTCGTCAAATGTAGTTGCACAAGTGAATAAATCGGCCCGTTTGCTTGTAATTCAAGGTTTTACTACTGAATTACTGCTCTGCAAACCCGCCTTTAGGAGATTTTATGCATTCTTCAATGAAATATATTCTTGCCATAACCACCACGTTCGCCCTGACCCAGTCACAGGCCGAATTGGTTCAATCATCATCATTAAATAATGACAATGATAATTCACGTTTAGCAGCACGTGTTTTAAACAAAGATGCTCAGAGTTTTAACTCTCACTTTTCAAATCTAAATAGCCTTTCAATTACTGAGAGTTCTGGAGATAAAATTCGCCGCGAAACCATTGCTGCGAAAATTGAAATCCCAGCAAATGAGCCCTCAGTCATTGACAAGTTAAATAATGTTGCGTCAAATACTGTTCGTCAATTTAGCCAAACTGGTGTTGCCTCATGGTATGGTCGTCAGTTCCATGGTCGTAAAACTGCAAATGGTGAAACATTTGACATGAATGCATTAACAGCAGCTCATCGTAGCTTGCCACTTAACTGCTACATTCGTGTGACCAACAAAAATAACGGCAAAAGTGTGGTTGTCAAAGTCAATGACCGTGGTCCATTCCATGGCAACCGTGTGGTCGATCTTTCTTATGGTGCTGCAAAACAACTTGGTATCACCAATGCAGGAACAGCAAAAGTAAGCATTGAACGCGTTGCAGGTCCCAATTCTTAATTTCACTGATGCACAATACATTTGATAAAAAGCCACGTCTAAGTGGCTTTTTTTATTTTCTAATTTAATTAATATGTTATTTTAAAAAAAAGACAAGAAATCGACAACCTGTCTGGGAAACGATCTAATGACAAAATCAATCCAATATTTAACAACTTCGCATTTAAAAGTTTTTGCTCTAATGAGTACGGTTTTATTGTCTGCTTGTAGCTACTCCATCTCAAAACATATTCATCGCGGTCAAAAAATAGACCCCAGACAGAATTCTACCTTTATTCTGCATGGTGGCCCTATTCTAACCATGCAAGGCGATACCCCGACATACGTTGAAGCGATGTTGGTTGAAAATGGGATGATCAGATTTACTGGCTCTCTTGCTGAGGCAAAGCGACTCAATCTGCGTGCGCAACGTTTTAACTTAAAAAACCACACCGTTATTCCTGGGCTCATCGATGCGCATAGCCATGCCAACAGTGTCGGCTTACAACAAACCGTTGCTAATCTTTATGCCCCGCCAGATGGCAAAGTCACAGATATCCCCTCTCTGATTCAAGCAATGCAAATATGGAAAAATAATAATCCTGCTTTCATTCAACAAGCTTCGGGGTGGATTATCGGCAACGGATATGATGATGCCCAATTAACTGAAAAGCGCCATCCTACCGCGACTGAACTAGATAAAATCTCAACCGACCAACCTGTCATTGTTTTACATCAATCTGGTCATTTGGCCACGGTCAACACCAAAGCACTCGAACTACTCAAAATTGATGCCCAAACACCAAATCCAACTGGCGGTGTTATCCGTCGTAAAGCAAATTCTAAAGAACCCAATGGCGTACTTGAGGAAAGTGTGGTTTTTAAAGCCATGATTCAAATTTTCCAACATATGCCACCTGAAACCATGGAAAAAATGGCACTCACAGCGGTACAGACCTATGTCAAAAATGGATACACTACCATTCAAGAAGGTCGAGCAGATGCAGGGACTTCAGAGATGTGGCGCGATTTAGCGAAAAATGGCAAATTACCTGTAGATTTGGTGGTCTATCCAGACATTAGCACCGAAAAAAACTATATGCTGCAACATGGTACCAACCGAGAATATAAACACCACTATAGAATTGGGGGCGTTAAAATTAGTCTGGATGGATCTCCACAAGGTAAAACCGCTTGGCTGACCAAACCCTATCTAATCCCACCTGAAGGTCAAAAAAAATCTTATCGTGGTTATGCCGCCTTCCCTCAACAAAGCACAGTACAAAATCTGATTGATTTAGCCTTTCAAAATAATTGGCAAATTTTAGCGCATGCCAATGGTGATGCTGCTATTGATCAGTATTTAAATACCATTGAAAAAGCTACAGCTAAATTTCCAATCCAAGATCGACGCAATGTAATTATTCATGCGCAAACCATGCGGGAAAACCAACTAGACAAAGCCAAAGAACTAAAACTCATTCCTTCTTTCTTCTCTCTACATACTTATTACTGGGGAGACTGGCATATTCATGAGACTTTAGGTCTTCAACGCGCTCAAAACATTTCTCCTACTGGCTCAGCCTTAAGAAAAGGGATTTTATTTACCCAACATCATGATGCACCCGTCATTCCCCCAAATAGCATGATGACTTTGGACACTACTGTAAATCGTGTCACACGAAGTGGTGAAGTTTTAGGTGAAGATCAACGCGTCAGTCCTTATCTTGCGCTCAAGAGCATGACCAGTTGGGCCGCCTATCAATATTTTGAAGAAGACAGCAAAGGAACACTGGCTCCAGGGAAAGTAGCTGATTTTGTGATTCTGGATCAGAACCCCATGACTATACCGAGTGATCAAATTAAAAATATTAAAGTGCTTGCTACTTTCAAAGAAGGCAAAGAAGTTTTTCACGCAGGAAATTAGATTTGTAAATGCATCGCTAAGCGCAGTTCAAAATCATTGAGCTGCGTTAATGCATGACAAAACAAATGATAAAAATGGACTAAAATTTAATTTCAAATTTTGACCTCAGTTGTTTTCTATTTTATAGTTTCTTCGAAACATGAATAAAAAAAGTACAATAAGCAATTGCAGGAGCAACACATGAAAACTATCACCGAATGGTTCGATGAATACAGTGAAAGCCACCAAAATAAAACCAATAAAATGATTCACTGGCTTTGCGTACCGACAATCCTATTTTCAATTATTGGTATTTTGGCGCATTTTAGTGTGCTACTTACTGCTCTCATTGTGGCCCTCACTCTTATTTTTTATAGCCGACTTGATCTTGTTTTGGCTGTGGCAATGGCTGCCCTCTTATTCATAATGGCATGGCTGATTTTAATTTTACCTGTTGGCGTGGGTTTTTATATTGGATTGTTCATTTTTGCTTGGATTGGGCAGTTTTATGGGCATAAAATTGAAGGAAAGAAACCTTCTTTCTTTAAAGACCTCCAATTCCTCCCCATTGGCCCAATTTGGTGTATGGATGCATATCTAAATAAACTGGTACCCAAATTAAAAACCCATGCTAGAGCGAAAATGAACGCCATTTAGCGCATAAGTATAATTTTCACAGTGGAATTTGATCTTTTAGATGTTTTCCACTGTGAACCCGATTAAAACACCCAAGCTTCTAGTGCATAAAAAAACAGCAAACTCAAAGCCAAACTGATTAAAATTTTTCTTAAAAAGAAGGATACAAGAACGCAAAATATCGTGGCATAAAAATAACTATTGCCCTGCAACGATCTCCATTCACCGTGATCAAAAAAGATAATCGGTATACAAATTGCGCTTAATAAACAGGGTGCTGAATATTTCAACATTCGCTCGAAAAACATCGGGAATTGAATAGCAACTTTAGGTTCTAAAAACAGATAACGATTAAAAAATACAATTGCAGCCAACAAAAAAATAAATGACCAACTCATGTTTTTTGCTCCCAGTGTTCCAGACACACCGCAACAAACATTCCCAACATGCCAGAGATTAAAATTGAGGCTTCTATATGCAACGCGGTTAAACACAGCGAGCTTAGAATTGTGGTGATGACACCAACCAAACTCATCCAATTTTTAATAAAGGGAACAATAATCGCCACCAAAACAGCAACGATAGAAAAATCTAAATGCAAGTTCGACAAATTAGGAACTGTCGAAGCCAAATAAATTCCCAATAGACTAAATAGCACCCACGCGAGATAAAAACATAAGCCTGCACCCAATAAATAATATGGTCCACGCAGTTGCTTGGTCATGGCGACTGCAAATAATTCATCCGTCAATAAAAATCCCAAAGGAATTCGGTAATAACTCGCCAAAACCGAAATATCTTTGCGCAAGGTTAAGGCATAAATAAAATGCTGACTGGTTAAGAAAAATACTGTAATTGCAATTGTAAGTGCTGTTGCATCCGCAGACCACATTCCCAAACTTACCAGTTGTGCTGCTCCCGCAAACACAACCGCCGACATCGCTACTGCCTGTGGAATGCTCAGTCCTGCATCAATGGCAACTGAACCCGCCAAAATCCCCCATGGTAGTACCGCAATCGATAAAGGAACGATATCGATTGCGCCTTGGATAAAATCTTGCGACTTATGATAGGCCCTAGCTCTTAATTGCTGTTGAGAAAGATCCATAACAACATCTACTGAATAAACACATCTATAAAATAGGCGTTTTACAGAAGGATGATCTTGTACAAAATTGCTGAATAATCATGAAATAATCAAAGCATGAAACGAAGCGAATAATCTTAATTAAATTTATAAACTTGAATCATTTAAATAACACATTAAAATTAGAATCACTTCTTCTAACGTAGACTCATCACGTATTGCAAAGGTGTCACTCCCACCGATTTTTTGAAATGCCGATTAAAATGACTCTGATCTGAAAAGCCACATAAATCGGCCACCAAAGCAATATTTTCACCGCGTTTTAACAGTTGCTTCGCTTGATGCAAACGAAACTGAATGAGCCATGCATGTGGTGGAAGACCCGTATATTTTTTAAATTGTCGCAAAAAATGCCAAGGGCTTAAACCTGCTGTTTCTGCCAGCTCATTCAGTGAATAATCTTTTTCAGGTGCACTCGCCAATAAATCTTTAATCATCAATATACGATTTTGCGCTTCAGGCAATGGCAACTCACCCAGCTTAGTACGGCTGTGATGTGACATTAAATAAGCCAGCGTAGATAGGTATAAAGTTTGTTTAAACAATTGATTATCTTTATTTTCTAATAAGTCGAATAGCAAGCTAAGTTGTTGTGCCAAGCCTTCATCCTGAATCACTGCATGGGGAAACCACGGCATGGTTCCTGAAGGTTGGAAAAGGTCTTGACTCACATCTCTTAACATTTCAGGTGTCGGATAAATGGCGCGATAACGCCACCCTGTTTCCACTGCAGATGAACCCGTATGCACTTCATCTGCATTCACCAAAATGATATGCCCTTTAGGTGCAATATGCAGTGCACCTGTCCGATAAAAAGACTGCGCACCCTCTTCTATCACCCCGATGCAATAGCCTTCATGCACATGTTTAGAGAATTGCTTTTGTATATACGAAGCATTCAGTAACTCTAAGCCACCCAATTCTTGGACATGCTTAAATTTAACAAACTCATGCTTCACTTCGCTCATACAATTAATTCTTCATTCATGCCAGTCAAACCTATTGCACATGCAAAATAGCATGTCTATTTTTGCTGTATAGAACAAAATTGCTCTCTGATTTTTTATTGATAAATTCTTCCTTGATGTTTTAACCAACCACCAATGTGCTGCCGCTCTGGATCATGATGCGTCCAATGAATTATCCCACCCTTCGGGTTGTATTCATATTCACCATAAAACTCAACCGTATCCCCTTTTTGTACATTTTCTATTCTGGGTGCTAAATCAATATTATGTGCGACCAATACTGTTAATCCGTTCTTTAATAACAATATAAATTTCTGGTGCCTTGAGCCTTCATGATCATCCGCAAGAATCGCTTTGACCACACCACTTGCACGGACTTGAACATTATTTTGTTGTTGCTGAAATGCCTGTTGTATTTTCTGACGATCATCAACTGTTGATACTGTTTCCGATGGCGTTGTGATCGGAGATTCATTTTTAGGAGGCGTATGCTGTTCTCGGTTTATTCCTAGATATGCAGCAATAAGCACTAGAATAACGACGCCTATTCTCAAATTTGTTTTATTCATCATTTTTTATCCTTTTTATTTGATATAAAAAAAGCCCCAGAAGGGGCTTTTTTTTGCAAAATAAAATTATTTTGCAGCAGCTTGAGCAGCAGCAACTTCTTCAGCAAAAGAAAGTTCAGCTTTTTTCTCAATGCCTTCACCCACTTCGAAACGAACGAATTGAGCAACAGTTGTACCAGTCGCTTTTAATACGTCAGCAACTTTCTTATCGTTGTCAATTACGTACATTTGACGCTCAAGTACAACTTCGTTCAAGTATTTCTCAACTGAACCAGTGACCATCTTCTCAACGATGTTTGCTGGCTTGCCAGATTCAATCGCTTTCGCTTCAGCAATTTCTTTCTCTTTCGCGATAAGCTCAGCAGAAACGCCTTCAGCAGTTACAGCAACTGGGTTGAACGCAGCAACGTGCATTGCAACACCTTTACCAGTGTCAGCTTGACCAGTATAAGCAACTACAACACCAATTTTTAAACCGTGTTTGTAAACTGCAAGGTTTTCACCTTCAACAATTTTAGCACGACGTACTTGGATGTTTTCACCGATTTTTTGAACAAGAGCAATACGCGCTTCTTCAACAGTCGTGCCATCTTCAAGTTTAAGTTCAGCAATTTTAGCAGCATCAGTTTCGCCAGCAGCAAGTGCAGCAGCAGCAACTTTCGCAGAGAAGCCAGCAAAGTTTTCGTCTTTAGCAACGAAGTCAGTTTGGCAGTTTACTTCTAAAAGAATAGCTTTGTTGCCTTCTTGAGCAATCGTGATCGCGCCGTCAGCAGCGATGTTACCCGCTTTTTTAGCAGCTTTAGCTTGACCAGATTTACGAAGGTTATCAATCGCTAATTCGATGTCACCGTTCGCTTCTGTTAATGCTTTTTTACATTCCATCATTGCTAAACCAGTACGGTCACGCAATTCTTTAACCATGCTTGCAGTAATAGCAGTCATGTGTATCTCCTAAAAATCGGTAGAAAATGAATTCTTTTTAGAACAGAAACGGCCCAGAGGGATGCTCATGGGCCGTCTGCATACATGACGCTTACTTTGCCACCATCACATGTCGCAAAAATGACAAGCTTGCGTCAAAACGCATTAAGCCTCAGGAGCTTCTTTAGCAGCTTCGTCGCCTTTTGCTTGTGCATTTGCTTGTGTTTGAGCGTACTCTTTACCAGCAAGGATCGCATCAGCCATAGCAGAAGCGTAAAGTGTTACTGCACGGATCGCATCGTCATTACCCGGGATAACGAAATCTACGTTGTCTGGGTTAGAGTTTGTATCAACGATACCGATTACAGGAATACCAAGGTTTTTAGCTTCTTTAATCGCGATTGATTCGTGGTCAACGTCGATTACGAATAATGCGTCAGGTAAACCACCCATGTTTTTAACGCCGCCTAAAGCACGTTCAAGTTTGTCCATCTCACGAGTACGCTCTAAAGCTTCACGTTTAGTAAGCTTAGCAAAAGTACCGTCTTGAGATTGAGTTTGAAGGTCTTTCAAACGGTTGATAGATTGGCGAAGTGTTTTCCAGTTCGTCAACATACCACCTAACCAACGGTGATCTACATATGGTTGACCAGCGCGTTGAGCTTGTTCACGGATGATGTTAGAAGCAGCACGTTTAGTACCAACGAACAATACTTTGTTCTTTTTGCTTGCAAGATTGTTAACAAAGTTCAAAGCATCGTTTAACGCAGGAACAGTGTGCTCAAGGTTGATGATGTGAATTTTGTTACGCGCACCAAAAATGTATTGACGCATTTTTGGGTTCCAGAAACGAGTTTGGTGACCAAAGTGCGCACCTGCTTGAAGAAGGTCGCGCATGCTTACGTTGTAATCTGCCATTTTCTTTACCTTAAAGTTTGGGTTAGGCCTCCATATATCCGCATTCTCCACCCTTAAAAGGGCACCCAGAGTAATGTGTCGATATATGTGCGGATTTTTTACCTATTTCAATCAAATGACTCGTAAAGATATTCACGAAAAAGCATTTGATAAAATGGGCGGCTATTTATACCATAGTCACATATAAATTTCCAAAAGTTTTTAGAGATCATGAATACAACTTATCAAGCTCCCCGTCGATTAATTAAAACTGCCGATGAAATTGAAAAAATGCGTGTGGCGGGACGACTGGCGGCAGAAGTGTTGGATATGATCAAACCGCATATCAAACCAGGGGTAACAACCCTCGAATTAGACACGATTTGTCACGATTATATTGTGAATGTACAAAATGCGATCCCTGCATGTTTAGGTTATGGTGCGGCACCAGGCCGTCCAGCATTTCAACATACCATTTGTACTTCTGTGAACCATGTGGTGTGTCACGGTATTCCATCTGAAAGTAAAATCTTAAAGAAAGGCGATATCTTAAATATTGATGTCACTGTGATTAAAGATGGTTATCACGGCGATACCAATATGATGTACGTGGTGGGTGAAGAGACATCTATTCTTGCTGACCGCTTATGTAAAGTTGCTCAAGAAGCCATGTATCGTGGTATTGCGACGGTTAAACCAGGTTCGACCATTGGTGATATTGGTTTAGCGATTCAAAAATATGTTGAATCAGAACGCTTTAGCGTCGTTCGTGAATACTGTGGTCACGGTATTGGTACGGTATTCCATGACGAACCTCAAGTATTGCATTATGGTCAAGGCAACAGTGGCATGATTCTGGAAGAAGGCATGACCTTTACCATTGAACCAATGGTCAATGCAGGCGTATGGCAAACTAAGTTATTGGGTGACAAATGGACAGTTGTGACCAAAGATCATAAGCTTTCTGCGCAATATGAACATACCATTTTAGTCACTAAAGATGGCGTTGAAATTTTAACAGCCCGTCCTGAAGAAGATTTATCTCGTTTTCAGACTGAAACCGTGTCATTGGCTTAAAATCTAAGTCAGTTGTCAAAAAGGTCACCTTCGGGTGATCTTTTTTTATATCCCCAAATAACCATCCCAAACTATTTTCTTTTTCATTAATAAGTATTTAGAAAAGACTCAAATAAGTTGTGCCACGTGCGCTCACTCTTTTTAGAAATAACATGATTGATTGATAAGTAACAGAACCATAAAAAAATCACGGTAATTTTCACAATTTTTTAAAACTATACCTGTTCGAAAACAACAGTTTTCTTTCGCTGCTCTATTGAATAATGCCCCTGAATAAAAATGATGAAAATGGACATGGAGTCCCCTATGCAGAAAACAGGATTAGCATTTTCAATTGCGATGACCCTTATCCCTACATTTAGCCATGCTAAATTCCCTTATTTCAGCCTAGAAGATGGTGATGGCTTTAAACGTTTTTCCATTTCTGTGGGTGCATTACATGTTATGCCACAAGGTCAAGCCCAACCATTTCGAGTCAATACGGCTGTCAAGGAAGGTGAAACTGCAAAGGTCGGCACTATTCAGGCACAAACCGTTTTAGACAATATTCGATCAGGCAGTGACGTTAATCCACTGTTGAAAGCAGCTCTTAAAGGATTGGCTGCAATTGATGCTCCCGTCCCTTCAAGTCTCAGCGGTACTGCCCAAATACACGGCTTAAGCCAATGGGACAATGCAGGTACTGGACTTCAGGCAGATGATGTTACAACTTTAGGCATCATGAGCAATTATTTCTTTACCGACCATGTTTCCGTTGAAGTCAAAGCAGGGATTCCCCCTAAGGTCGATTTACAAGGTCAAGGAAAAATCTATGCTCCCTTTTCAGCCATTGCCAGTCCTTTAGGCAGTGTTTTAGGTCAACTGGAACTTGAAAATGATATTTTGATTACCGATTTGTCTGCTCATGGCACTGCTGCTTCGGCTCGGGCATGGACACCTGCATTTGAATTGCAATATCACTTTGGCAAAACTGGGGTGAATAAGTTTCGTCCCTATGTCGGTTTAGGTGTCATGTATGCTTATTTTAATGAATTAGAAATGAACCCACGCATTGAACAAGATTTAATTGCCGCTGGTCATATGATTGCCAATATTAAAGAAGGTCAAGCTGGCGGATCTTTGGAAGGTAAAACCAGTTCAGCCAACCCTCAAGTGGATCTTGAAGCATCTGATACCTTTGCACCTATTGCCACAGTTGGATTTACCTACGATTTTAATAGCAATTGGTTTGCTGTTGGTTCGGTCAGTTATGCTCAACTCAGTAATGACACCACCATTACCGTGACCGATGCCAAACTCGGTGAACTTATCCGCTCCAAAGCCGATATTGAGATCAATCCAATTCTCGCTTATGCAGGCATTGGTTATCGCTTTTAAAATTTGAAAACTCATTCGGATTTCTCTTCATGGTATTCATTCAAATAGTATAAATACCGTGGAATAACTCCTGAGTTTTATCCCCCCAACTTTTCATCTAAAGTGCATTGTTCTGATGCACTTTTATTGAATGCTTTAAAGAATGAATTATTTTTGATCAGATTTTATCCCTTTTTATCCAGCGGGGTTTTCTCAGAATTTCATGACCTCTGAACTCATGTTGACCAACAAACTCACGTGTTTAATCACAGTATCCGTTGAATCAAGCCAAAATCACACTTTTGGCATATTGCTTGCATTTTAATCTATAAGATGAATCAACGTCGATTCACACAGTACATAGACGGCCAACGATGTCCGTTCTGATCGGATTACAAGTCACTCGAAAAGCTTGTAAACAAAATTACGCTCAGTTCAGGGGATGGTTATGTCTTCAACAATAAATAGCGATGCAAAAAAAGCGACACAAATTAAACTTTTTAATTTTTCTACACCCGCCATGCGTGCGTTCCATATGACTTGGCTCGCATTCTTTGTCTGCTTCTTTGCATGGTTTGCCTGCGCACCGCTCATGCCTGTAATTAAAGGCGAATTTAATTTAACCAAAGATCAAATTGCCAACATTAATATTGCAGCCGTTGCGATTACTATTTTAATTCGCCTGATTGTCGGTCCATTGTGTGATAACTATGGTCCCAGAAAGACCTATACGGCCCTTTTATTACTCGGCAGTATTCCTGTATTTGGGGTTGCCGCTGCCAATACCTACGAATCCTTTTTATTTTTCCGTTTACTGATTGGTGCCATTGGCGCGAGTTTTGTCATTACCCAATATCACACCAGTATTATGTTTGCACCGAATGTCGTGGGTACAGCGAACGCAGCAGCGGCGGGTTGGGGTAATGCAGGCGGCGGCGCAACACAAGCCCTCATGCCGCTTATTCTTGGGGCAATTGTAATGTTTGGTGTAGAACAAAGCATGGGATGGCGCATTGCTCTGCTTGTACCAGGCATCATGATGGTGATTGTGGGCATCTTATATTGGAAGCTCACTCAAGATTGCCCTCAAGGGAATTTTAAAGAACTTCGTAAAGAAGGCATTGAGGTAGGAAGTGGCAAAAAAGGCGGTACAGCAATTTTGCTGCAAGCTGCACGAAATTACCGCGTTTGGATTCTATTTATATCTTATGCTGCATGTTTTGGTATTGAAATTTTCATTCATAACGTTGCTGCAATGTATTATGTAGACCACTTCAATATGGGCCTTAAAGAGGCAGGTTTAACTGCGGGTATCTTTGGTCTATTGGCACTTTTTGCTCGTGCTTTGGGTGGCATTGTTTCAGATAAAATTGCAATCGTAAAAGGCCTAGATGGACGCACCAAAGTACTCTTCACGCTGGTCTTACTTGAAGGTTTATTCTTAATCGTATTCTCTCAAATGAATACCGTCACACTCGCCATTATCAGCATGACCGTATTTGCACTCTTTACCCATATGGCATGTGGGGCAACTTATGCACTGGTGCCTTTTATTGACCGTGATGCTTTAGGAGGTGTTGCAGGGATTATTGGTGCTGGGGGTAATGTGGGTGCAGTAGCCGCTGGCTTTTTATTGAAAGGCGTATTAGACGTACAAACTTGTCTATTCATCCTTGGTGGTTTAGTCACAGTTGCGGCCTTTAGTGTCATTTTAATTCGCTTTTCAGTTGAACATAAAACCAAAGAAAAACAACTTTTTGATCAAGCTGTATTAGAACGAAATAGTTTAGCGTAAAACTTTAAATCCTCAGGTACAGATGTGTGTGTATTCACGCTCTGTACCTGATCAAAATAACCTACTCTTTCTTCTGTAAAACATTAACTTGATTCATAGACCCATAAATCACTCATTAATATAAAATTAATTCTTGAATGTATAAATCCTGATAAATGACAAATCCACGGCATCAAATGTTGAACTATTTCTAATCCAACAATGTCCTAAATATGCAAATAATGACTATTTCAGTAGCTTTCACATATTCATAAGGCTGCACTAATCCCCCAATCATTACGTCACTTTTCAAATATTTTAATCACATATCGAATGTAATCGATATATTGCGTACAATACAACCAAACTCATATTTCAAAGACGAATGCGGCAATGACCCAAAGTCAATTTTCAAAACCTCTTATTTATATGCTGATTGGCAGTGCTATCATTTTGGCGCTTTCGCTAGGTGTTCGACATGCATTTGGACTCTATTTGGTTCCTATGAGCCATGAATTTGGTTGGGGGCATAACGTTTTTAGTTTAGCAATTGCTTTACAAAACCTCATTTGGGGTGCCGTACAGCCCTTCACAGGGGCTTTTGCCGATAAATATGGCAGTAAAATTGTCGTCACAGTAGGAGGTATTCTCTACGCGATTGGCTTATTACTCATGTCCGTCAGCTCAACTGGCTTTATGCTGAATGTCAGTGTCGGTCTGATTTTAGGTTTGGCTTTATCTGCAACCTCTTTTCCTGTTTTGTTATCAGCAGTAGGTCGCGCCGCCCCCCCTGAAAAACGTAGTTTGGCTATGGGCATTGCCAGTGCCGCTGGCTCGTTTGGACAATTTATTATGCTGCCATCCACCTTATTGCTATTGCAAAATATTGGTTGGTCAGCCGCTTTAATTGTCAGTGCGATTTTAATTGCCTTTATTGTTCCGCTCGCTTGGATGCTAAAAGCACCCATGTATGTTGCACCGAATAACCAAACGTCAAGTAGTGCACCTACGCTCAGTTTTAAACAAATTTTGAACATTGCAAAAGCCCATAAACCTTTCTGGTTTTTATCTTTAGGTTTTATGGTGTGTGGCTTCCAAGTGGTCTTTATTGGTATTCACCTTCCAGGGTATCTGATTGATCATGGTTTTGATGCAACCACAGGCACCGTGTTTCTCGCTTTAGTGGGATTATTCAATATCTTTGGTACTTACAGTGCGGGCTGGTTAGGGGGAAAATTTTCCAAACCTAAACTGCTCATGGGTTTATATGCGCTGCGCGGCATCGCTATTATTGCTTTTCTAGCCTTACCGTTAAGTACATGGACAATCTATAGTTTTGGCGTCATTATGGGATTATTATGGTTATCTACCGTCCCATTAACCAACGGGATTGTCGCCAATATGTTCGGCATTCGTTATTTGTCTATGCTCAGCGGTATTGTATTTTTTACCCATCAAGTCGGTTCATTTTTTGGTGGATGGCTCGGTGGCGTGAATCATGACATGACAGGAAATTATCAAGCGGTTTGGATGATTTCAATTGCACTCAGTGTTTTAGGTGTACTGGTTCATTTCTTTGTCGATGAAAAGGCGGTGGTCCATGAATAATTCATCTGTATTTTGGATTAAAACTTCTGTTGTGATGCTCATCCTCAGTTTATTGACGCTTGCAATTATTTTATGGATGCAAACCCCACAGCTATTTGAATATTTCAATCAGGCATTTTGTCCCCATTAATCGTCTAAAGATTGACTCTACTTTTCATAAACTCAGCATTTATTCTTATTTCAAAAAATGCTGAGTTTTTCTTAGTTTAAAACAACAAGAAATTTAGAGTAATAACAATGACCAGTCTTACACAACTTTCTCAAGCCATTCACGATGCACCGCAGTGGCATTTAGCTGAAGCTCTTCAACATTCAAATGAAATTCAAATTACCCCCTTGAAAGATCAAGCTTTAGGCGCAGTTGTGACAGGCTTAGATGCACGTAAAGCGCAGTCTGGCGAAACCATTTTCCGTCTTAAACAAGCCCTAGCAGAGCATTTAGTTTTGATCTTTAAACAACAAAGTTTAGATGATTTACAATATCTAGCTTTTGCCAGCTACTTTGGTTCCATTTTCCGCCCAAGCGCTGATAATCCAGTACTTGCCAGCCAATCGGACACTGGTGTCCCGCCTGATGTTGTCCCTGTGTCAAATGCAGTGGGGCAAGGAGACTACACTGGTCACGGCGAGCTAAGTCCACATGCCGATCACCAATGGACACCTATTCCCTCTTTCGGCTCACTGCTTTATGCCATTGAACTTCCACAGAACGGTGGACAAACCACTTGGTTCAATACCATTAAAGCCTATGACGCCCTCTCAGATGAGATTAAAAAGAAAATCGACTCGTTACAGCTCATTACCTATAACCCCTTTGTCCGTGCACAAAGTAATACAGGGACAAGTGGTTATGCAGACTCACCCTACTACCGCTTTAAAGATCAACCGATTTTAGGACATGCCTATCCACATCCACTTGTACGCATTCACCCTGAAACGGGACGTAAAGCGTTGTGGCTGAATACGCGTTCGGAAGTTGAATTGGTCAATGTGAATGATATTGAAGGGAGTGAACTCATCGCCGAACTACGCGCACATATTCTAAAATCAGAGTTCCGCTACGAACATCAGTGGGAAACGGGAGATATCGTGTTTTGGGACAATCAAGTCACTTTACATTCGAGAACACCCTTTCCCGCAGAACAACGTCGCCTATTAAAACGTATTAGCTTGGCAGGTGCTCGACCTTTCTAAACGATATTTATCATTCCTCAGCGCATAAAAAAGCCCATTCATTAAAATGGGCTTTTTATTCACTTCACTGAATGTTTAGAACAAACGGTTCATACCATTCAAAGTCGCTACACGGTACGCTTCAGCCATTGTTGGGTAGTTAAATGTCGTTTCCACAAAATACTTGATGGTATTATTTGGACTGTTCATCACTGCTTGACCAATGTGAATAATTTCCGCAGCGTTATTACCAAAACAATGTACGCCCAAAATTTCCAAAGTATCGCGGTGGAACAAAATCTTCAATTCACCGACAGTATCGCCTGTAATTTGCGCACGAGCTAAATGACGGAAAGATGCCTGACCCACTTCATACGGAATTTTTTCTTCCGTTAATTGCTGTTCGTTCTTACCAATCGAAGAAATTTCTGGAATGGTGTAAATCCCTGTAGGAATATCAACTACGGGTTCAACACCTTCTTCACCACTCATGTTTGCCCCCGCACAACGACCTTGGTCATAAGCAGCAGAAGCCAGCGATGGCCAACCAATTACATCACCCGCAGCGTAAATATTCTCAACTTCCGTTTGATATTGATCATTCACAGTAATTTGACCGCGGCTGTTTGGCGTAATACCAACATTCTCTAGTCCAAGACCATCTGTATTACCCGAGCGGCCATTACACCATAAAATCGCATCAGCCTTAATTTTCTTACCACTGAGCAAATGCATCACCACGTGATCATCGAAAGTTTCAAGATGATCAATCTGTTCATTATGACGAATCAATACACCCTGCTCACGCAAGTGATACGACAAGGCATCTGAAATTTCATCATCTAAATAGCTGAGCAATTTCATTTGGGTATTAATTAAATCAACTTTATGATCTAAACCAATGAAAATTGACGCATATTCGCAGCCAATTACACCTGCGCCATAAATGATGATTTTCTGGATCGAGAAATCCAAATCCAAAATTTTATCTGAATCAAATACACGTGGATGATTAAAATCAAGCATGGCAGGACGATACGGACGGCTACCCGTCGCAATCACCAACTGCTTGAACATGATGGTTTCTTTAATCCCTTCAGGCGTAAAAACCAAAATTGTATTTTGATCTTGGATATAGGCACGGCCGTGGAAAATATCAATCTTATTACGATCGTAAAAACGCGAGTGCGTCTCAACTTGTTGCTGAATGACTTTATGCGCATTGCGTAGCACTTGTTTCATGGTGAATTGCTTCCAATCCCCCACTTTTTGGAACATTGGATCGCGTTGATAGCGAATAATGCTCGATACTGTTTGACGCAATGCCTTACTTGGAATTGTGCCAACGTGGGTACAGTTGCCCCCCAATTGCTCTCGCATATCAATAATTGCAACACGCTTGCCCGATTTAGCAAGTTTCATTGCCGCGCCTTCGCCAGCAGGACCCGAACCGAGAACGACCGCATCGTATTTCACGAAAGTTCCACTAACGACCTCTTTCTTACGTGCCATTCAACGCTCCTTTTCTATAAATCTGTGTCTATTTTCGCTCTATTATGACTGAAAATAGCTGACTTTGCTGTATTTCATAGTCATATATTGAATGATGACGACATTTAGAAAATGAATAGTGTTTTTGCCCTATCAATGTGCAATTCCGTTATAATATTTGCATATCTCTCCGTGTAAACAGTGGAAAAGTTGAATATGTCTGAAAGCCGTAAACCTGAACAGGGTGTCAAACTTCGTGGTGCAGAAAAAGTTTCACGTATTCCTGTCAAAGTTGTTCCTACGGTTGAAGTGCCTCGTAAGCCAGACTGGATTCGTGTCAAGATGACAGCGCCTGAGGAAGTTCAACGCATTAAAACAACTTTACGGGCGCAAAAATTACATACCGTATGTGAAGAAGCTGCCTGTCCAAATTTACCAGAATGTTTTGGCGGTGGTACGGCAACCTTTATGATTATGGGTGACATCTGTACTCGTCGTTGCCCATTCTGTGATGTTGCTCATGGCCGTCCAAATGCGCTTGACCCAGATGAACCACGTCATATGGCTGAAACCATTTCAAATTTAGGTTTGAAATATGCAGTTATTACCTCGGTAGACCGTGATGATCTATTGGATGGTGGCGCACAGCACTTTGTCGATTGTATTAAAGAAGCGCGTAGTTTAAGCCCGAAAACCTTACTCGAAATTTTGGTGCCAGACTTCCGTGGCCGTATGGATATTGCCTTACGCATTATGACCGAATGCCCACCAGACGTGTTTAACCACAATATTGAAACTGTGCCACGTTTGTATAAAGCGATGCGTCCGGGTTCAGATTACCAACACTCTTTAACGTTACTTAAAATGTTTAAAGAATACTGCCCAGACGTTCCAACCAAATGTGGTTTGATGGTCGGTATTGGTGAAACTGAAGAAGAAGTCATTGCACTATTAGATGACTTACGTGCGCATGATGTGGACTATGTGACTATCGGTCAGTATTTACAGCCATCTAAAGAACATGCACCGATTGACCGTTTTGTCAGCCCAGAAGAATTCGAGCGTTACGCTGAACATGGTCGTAAACTTGGTTTTAGAAACATCTGGTCTGCACCAATGGTTCGATCAAGTTACTTTGCTGACCGCCAATACTATGGCGAACCTGTACCCGCAGTGCGTCGTAAAGTAGATCCAGCAAAGAAAATTGCAGTGCAAACGATTGAAGCTTAATTAAGTCTTTGATTTAAAAACCCTTTAAATACATTATTTAAAGGGTTTTTTATTATCATGAACATCACTTAAAGCGATTACACTATATCCAGTAAACGTTAAAACTATAAAAAAACTCATTTACTTCAAAGCGAACTTGATAGCCCAACTGAGTCAATTCAGCCGAAAGCTCCCGAATTTCACTTAGCGGCAAGTGCTTAGGTAAAACAGCAAATACGGCGGTATTCCCCTGCTGAGCACTTTCTTCAATTAATTTTGCTAAGCGCTCTTTATAAAGGTTGATATCCAATTTGGCGGTTGCCGTAAGAATTTTGGCATGTTCGGCTGTAATAAAGCTCATTCTTGTTCTCTTGGTATTGATGAATTATTTCTTTTGATCATAGCAAACAGAATAGAGATAAAGTTGAAAAATTGTACGGATTTTTATCTTTCAATTTCTAACATGACCTATTTTCAAAAATTGAGATAACCTCACTTTTTTTAAAAATATCATCAATCATAGAACTGCTCTTAAAATAAGCATACTTTACCAATAAGTATAAAACTATCCATAAAATGCATCATCATAAGTCAAATTAACTAATTTAATTTTCACATAATTTATTAGAAGTATTGAATTGCTTGAGAAAGCAAAATTGGCATAAGGATTGCTATATATCAAATACATAGATTGGAGATAGATTAAGTAAAGGTTAAACTTATGTTGAAAATTAAACTTATTTCATTGGCTGTATTAACGACATTGAGCTCAGCATTCACCTATGCCGATGATTTCAAAATTCTTAAACAAATATCTGAAAAACCAATCTTACTTAAAGAGGGTACATATAAAGGCAACTACTATGTGCCATCCACACTAAATACCATTACTTGGGGCTATTTACCCAATCGAGATGCAAAACCAGTTTTGACCGTAAATTCTGGAAGCCTTGTCACATTCGATACGGTCTCCCATGAAGGTTTACTTGAAGATCAAGGCCGTGATGCAGACAAATATTTCCAATCTAAAGGGGCCAAGTCTGAATATATTTTAGATGAAGCCAAAAAAATTACCCAATCCAAACTAGCACATGACTTCCATAAAGATGGTCCGCACATTGTTACAGGGCCAGTTGCCATTGCAGGTGCTGAGCCTGGGGATATTTTAAAAGTCGAAGTGATTAAGGTCGAACCACGTGTACCCTATGGTGTAATTTCGAATCGACACGGCAAAGGAGCATTGGTCGGAGAATTCCCAAAGAGACCTCAACAAGATAATCCATCTGCTGAACATCCTGAACGTTTCGGCAATGTTTCAATTTTCACCCCAATTGAAAAGAATGCTCAAGGTGAATATGAAGGCGTATTAAAAACTGCATCAGGTAAAGCAATTCGTTTCCCGCTTTATCCTTTTATGGGCATTATGGGGGTAGCTGCAAATACTTCTGAACCTGTTCACTCTGTACCACCGGCATTGTATGGTGGAAATATTGATATTAATGAGCTTGGTGCGGGTGCAACTGCCTATTATCCAGTACAAGTCAAAGGTGCACTTTTTTACACAGGCGATAGCCATTTCTCGCAAGGTGATGGTGAAGTCGCACTGACAGCATTAGAAGCTTCAGCACGTGCGACCCTCAAATTTACACTCTTGAAAGCAGGTAAAGATAAAATTCCGGGACAAGAAATTAAACAACCTTTAGCAGAAAATGCAGAGTTTTGGATTACTCCTGGTTTAGATGCCGATCTAGATGAAGCAATGAAAAAATCAACCCGTGAAGCAATCCGTTTTTTACATCAAGAATATGGTATTGATGAGGCGATAGCTTATGCTTACTTAAGCGCTGCAACAGATTTCGAAGTTTCACAGGTGGTTGACCGCACTAAAGGTATTCATGCCAAAATCCGCAAAGCCGATTTTAAAGAGTTTGAGTCAAAAAATCCTAGCAAATAACTGATAATGAAAATGAAGGTGATTTGGCAATCACCTTTTTCAAATCTGCAACATCATTCTCTTAGATCCAACATATCTTGCCTGTTTCGGCTCACCATTGTTTACAACTCATCACTACATTTATACGTCAGGCAATTGATTAAAAAATCAGCTAAATTATAAACTATCTATATACGCTACAGGATAAGAATAATGACAAGATTCAAACCGTGCATACACTTATTACGATAAGGATACATGGATAATTTAAGCCAATGAAAACGATTCGATCCCATGTGTACTAGAACGAATTGGTCTGTGTCGATAAGTTAAATCCTCCCTAAAACTTAAAGACCTTCAAATGCTAGACTCAGGTATGATCCAAAGAATTCCAGCTCAAAATGTCATTCATCCCAGTCCTATAAGTTTGCGCATAAAAATCTTTACAGGAGGTTGATATGAATTTTCTAACAAATTTATTGGTCGCAAAGCCTCTTTCCATTTTCGGGATTGCCTGCATCTTTTTTGTCGGCTATTTAATCGTACGTAATTTTAGCCACCAGCATAGCGCGAAATATTTAGGACTGACCGCAATTTTATGGCTGCTTTATGCGCTCTGGGAATTTTTAGTTCAACTCAAATCACCAAACGCTAATATCCGTATTGATTTACTGATTATCTGGCCAGTAATTTTAATATTAACTTTAATTTCAATGCTGTTGCTGTTTTTTAAAAGTGAGAAATAAAGAGCTAAGCGGGCATATACTCCGCCTCTAAAAAGAACCAGTCGTTTCCCACTGGTCAAGGAAAAAGCGGCGACCCTATCTAAAGAAAAACGATTCTTTTATGGTTAGATAGAGCCGTATCTTGATTTATAAGTATTGTTATTGCGCAGTGTATCCACCATCCATAACTACAGCCCGCTCTGTAATTCACATCTTCTTTGAACTGTACAATCACACGTCGATAGTCATATAAAAATACACTGATAATACCGACAATCAATGTCAAACCTACCGCCCAGCAGGTTATTTTTCAGGGATTGATGCATCGTTATGTGCTTATCCGTTTTGTCATCAAAACAAAATAAGGATTCAAGTTAGTGAACCTATGGCTTAAGCAGGATTCAGGTTAAAGTATAAATAAATCTAATCATCTGTAACTTCATTGTTTTTTGCATTTTATGTGAAAAAGGCTCAAAATCAAGCCAGACCTCATCTTTCGCTTAGCCCTTGTAGTACACACCTACTTATGACTTTAAAACAACTAAAAGCCTTCTTAGCCCTCGCTCGCAGCTTGAACTATGCCAATGCATCAAATGAACTCCACCTGAGTCAATCTGCTTTAAGCCTCACCATCAAAACCCTAGAAGAAGAGTTAGGTGGAAAACTTTTTAAGCGAAACACGCGTCGAGTAGAATTAACCTTTGAGGGAAAATCCCTAATTCCTTATGCCAGAAAACTATTGGCAAACTGGGAAGATATGGAAAAAGATGTGAAACAACGTTTTAAATTACAACGTGGTACGCTCAATATTGCCTCTATGCCTTTTGTCACACACGCAATCATGCCGAACGTGATTCAAAATTTTTTAAGCTTACATCCCAATATTAATTTTTCTATTCATGACATTACCAATGAGAAAATTATTGAAAATGTGCTCGATGGTATTTTTGAACTCGGTATATGTTTCGAACCACAACAGATTGATACACTTGAATTCTTACCGCTATTCAATGAAGATTTTCTCGCGTTATTACCCAAAGCACATGCTTTAGCCCATGCAACTTCAATTACATGGAAAGATCTCTGTGCCAATCCTTTCGTGACCTTGCAACAGCCTTCGATTGTGCGTCATCTGATTGAAGAAAATTGCAAAAATAATGATATTCAATTGGACTTAAAAGTGGAATGTCATCAAATCAGTTCGTTATCGAGTTTTGTTGCGCTTGGCATTGGGGTCAGTGTAATTCCACGTCATTTTCAGCAATTTATTGATACTGAAAAAAATGTACTGATTGAATTACAAGATCAGGATCTAATTAAACCTGTTGGAATTATTTATAAAAAGAATTTTGAGATTTCTAATATCACAGCGCAGTTTATCGAAACCTTAAAACAATACAATTATAAAAATCACATATAAATTAATAAATTACAATTACTCTCTCCTCCTTCCTCACTCACTTATCTGATTTGATTACAAGGTTCTGCCATTTTTTATGCTGAATTTTGTCTATTTTCCACCCCATTATTGAGTTTTCCTGATTAACTGTTTGAAAATTTAAACTTCATTCTACGCACGAGCAATGCTAATAATGAGTTCATACAAACTAAGGGATTTAGAGAAGTTGATATGAATAAGCTATATTCAAATGCAACACTTGCTTTGCAAGATGTCGTGCAAAATGGACAAACGATTGCAGTCGGTGGTTTTGGCTTATGTGGTATTCCAGAAGCGCTGATTGAAGCACTCAAACAAACTGGGGTAAATGGCCTCACCTGTATTTCAAACAATGCAGGTGTCGATGATTTCGGTTTAGGCAAACTCTTACAAACCAAACAAATTAAAAAAATGATTTCATCTTATGTCGGTGAAAATAAAGAATTTGAACGCCAATATTTAAATGGTGAACTCGAAGTTGAACTTACCCCACAAGGCACACTGGCAGAAAAATTACGTGCTGGCGGTGCAGGTATTCCTGCTTTCTTTACTAAAACAGGTGTCGGCACGCTGATTGCCGAAGGCAAAGAACAACGCGATTTTGACGGTAAACCGTATATTCTCGAAAACTCATTAACGGCAGATGTTGCATTGGTCAAAGCCTATAAAGCTGACAAAGCAGGTAATTTAATCTTCCGTAAAACTGCCCGCAACTTTAATCCTGAATGTGCAATGGCAGGCAAATTTACTGTAGTTGAAGTAGAACACGTGGTTGAAATTGGTGAACTCGATCCCGATGACATTCATTTACCCGGTATCTATGTCAACCGCATTATTTTAAATGCCACGCCAGAAAAACGCATTGAACAATTAACCATTAAGCAGGAGGCTTAATCATGGCTTGGACACGCAATGAAATGGCTGCACGTGCTGCACTAGAACTCGAAGATGGATTTTATGTGAATCTTGGTATTGGTTTACCGACGCTGGTTGCCAACTATATTCCAGAAAACATCAATGTCTGGTTACAGTCTGAAAATGGTTTATTGGGTATAGGTGAATTCCCTACGGAAAAAACGGTTGATGCTGACCTCATTAACGCGGGCAAACAGACCGTGACCGCACGTAAAGGCGCTGCATTTTTCTCAAGCTCTGAATCTTTTGCCATGATTCGTGGTGGTCATGTCAACATCGCCATTTTAGGTGCCATGGAAGTTTCAGCACAAGGTGATCTTGCTAACTGGATGATTCCGGGTAAAAAAGTCAAAGGTATGGGCGGTGCAATGGACTTGGTTGCTGGTGTGCAAAAAGTCGTTGTGCTGATGGAGCACTGCGCCAAAGATGGTAGTCCCAAAATTGTGGAACAATGTACCCTACCACTGACTGGCCAAGGTGTAGTCAATCGCATTATCAGTGACTTAGGTGTAATGGACATTACACCTGAAGGGGTCAAACTAATTGAGCTAGCGAAAGATGTTAGCTTAGAACAAATTCAAGCGGTTACTGGCGTACCATTAATTGTCGATAACGTTCAAGAAACGGTAAGCGCATAAATCAGATGAGTTAAAGCAGCTTCGGCTGCTTTAGTTTTGATTTAACAAGAACGGAACAGATATAAATACACGGAGATAAACATGAATAAAGACATCGTCATTGTTGCTGGTAGCCGAACTGCAATGGGAAGTTTTCAAGGCGCATTATCGAGTCTTTCAGCCCCAGAACTTGGCGCAGCCGTTATTCAAGAGACTTTAAACCGCACAAACGTTGCCGCTCAGGATATTGATGAAGTGATTATGGGCTGCGTTCTACCTGCAGGCTTAAAACAAGCTCCAGCTCGTCAAGCCATGCGTCTTGCGGGTGTACCCGACCATGTCGGTGCAACCACCATCAATAAAATTTGCGGTTCAGGTATGAAAGCTGTGATGCAAGCTGCCGATGCCATTTGCGCAGGTAATGCTGAAATTGTCATGGCAGGTGGTATGGAATCCATGAGTAATGCACCTTATTTACTACCAAAGGCACGTGCAGGTTACCGTATGGGTCATGGCGAAGTGAAAGACCATATGTTCCAAGAAGGTCTAGAAGATGCAGAAACTGGACTTTCAATGGGGGTTCTGGCACAAAAAATGGCGGATAAAAAAGGCTACACTCGCGAGCAACAAGATGCGTTTGCAATTCGTTCTTTAACTCGTGCACAAGCGGCTATTCAAAATGGTTTTTTACAAGCTGAAATTGCACCCGTGACCGTGTCGAGCCGCAAAGGTGAGGTCGTTGTGGCACAGGATGAAAATCCGTTTCATGCCAATATTGATAAAATTCCAAACTTACGTCCTGCCTTTGCCAAAGATGGCACCATCACCGCAGCCAATTCAAGTTCCATTTCAGATGGTGCATCTGCCATGTTGGTGATGTCGGCTGAACAAGCGGCAGCTCGTGGTTTAACCCCACTGGCCCATATTCGTGCTACAGCAACCAACTCTCAACATCCTTCAGAATTTACCATTGCGCCTGTGGCTGCAATTGAAAAAGTCCTGAAAAAAGCAGGATGGTCTGTAGAAAATGTAGATTTATGGGAGATCAATGAAGCCTTTGCTATGGTGACCATGGCAGCTATTGATGCTTTCAATCTGGACCCTGAAAAAGTCAACGTAAACGGCGGTGCATGTGCATTGGGTCACCCATTGGGTTCTTCAGGTTCCCGCATTATTTTGACTCTTATTTATACCTTAAAACGCTTGGGTAAAAGCAAAGGTGTGGCTACGTTATGTATTGGTGGTGGTGAAGCGACTGCCATTGCCGTTGAGCTTGTCTCTTAACTGTCAAGTTTCGAAAAAATCATACAGATCAAAGTGATAAAAGGTTAAACTTTTATCACTTTTTTAATGAAGAAGAGTGACACAAATGTCTCAGCAAGATTATGAAAATGGATTAAAAGTTCGTACCGAAGTCATGGGAGAAAGTTTTGTAAAACGTGCCCAAGACAATACCGTACCCTTTACTCAACCGTTACAAGATTGGATTAATGAACATGCTTGGGGCTCGACTTGGCAACGTGAAGGTGTGTTACCTCGTAAATATCGCTCACTAATAACCCTTGCCTTTTTAACTGCACTCAAAAGTCCCACTGAACTGAAAGGACATGTCCGCGGTGCACTCAACAATGGTGCAACAGTTGAAGAAATTCAGGAAGTGTTATTACATAGCTTGCCCTATTGCGGCGCGCCCGCGACACAAGAAGCCTTTCGTGCAGTTTTAGAAGTCATTACTGAATATCAAAATAACAATTCATAACCTACCACCTATTTAGAGCCATCTCTTATGGCTCTAGAAGTCTTATTTTAAACCTTATAGATTTTGTGCAATTGTATATACGAGTATCAGGCTTAATTGCAGCCCTACCACAACAGCGAACCACTTCCAACCCTTTTGTTTTAGCACGATCTTATTCGGATAAGTTACTGTTTTTATCATTCTCTATCTCCAATACAGTTTTATTGCTAAAAAGAAAGAAACATATTTTTAGATTATTTATTAAGCAAATTTTACACCAACTTTTTAGATCCTGACACGATTAAAATTATTCAATCTTTATTCTTATTCTGTTTTAAGGTCACACAACCACATCTACAGGAATGTTAGAATAAACAAGAAAAAGAATTGGGATAACAATGAAACGTATAGCTACCCTAGCCACTTTCTGTCTGTTCGTATTTCTAAATACGCAAACAACCTCTGCCAATTTCTTTCAAAATCTTGAAATTTTTCGACCAAAAAATACAATTCATAATATTTCTTATGGATCAGATACATTACAAAAATTAGATGTCTATCTCCCGAAGTCCAATCACTCAAACCCAAAAAATCAAAAACTTGCACCCATTTTATTGATCATTCATGGTGGAGCTTGGAGTATTGGAGATAAGTCTCATCAAGGTTTGATTCAACATAAAGCGACCTATTGGAATCAGCAAGGTTGGGTGGTAATTTCAGTGAATTATCGCTTAGTCCCTAAAGTCACCGTGCAACAGCAGACACAAGATATTGCGGATGCACTGAGTTTTGTGCAAAAGAATGCCTCAAATTGGCAGGCTGATAATCGAAACATCGTGATTATGGGACATTCAGCAGGCGCACATTTGGTCACCTTACTGTCTACTCACCCAGAATGGATTTCCAACTTTCCCAAACCATGGAAAGCAACGATTGCCTTAGATAGTGCTGCCTATGACTTAGAAGCCACCATGTCGAATCAACACGCTCAATTTTATGATCGTGTTTTTGGGTCTTCTACCAAGAACTGGCGTTCAGTCTCCCCTAAAGCACAATTAAAACATGCAATACCTGCTTTTCTTGCAGTCTGTTCAACAGTTCGCCCTGATCAGCCTTGTATACAAGCCCATTCATTTATTCAACAAGCCAAAGCTTTAGGCACGACCACAGCCTATTTACCTCTACCCTTATCTCATGCCAAAATTAATCGGAACTTGGGTCAAAATAACGACTATACCCGTCAAGTTGATCAATTTATGCAACAGCATTTACAACATTAATATCTAGGCAAAAAAAAGCCACCCGAAGGTGGCTTTTTTAATGTGTTATGGATTAACCAATAAACTTACGTGCATTACGGAACATACGTAACCATGCACCATCTTCAGTCCACTCTTCAGGTTTCCATGAATGCTGAATCGCGCGGAAATTACGCTCTGGATGCGGCATCATAATGGTTGCACGACCATCCTTAGAGGTTACGCCTGTAATCGCTTCTGGAGAACCATTCGGGTTTAATGGATAGTGTTGAGTTGGGTTACCATGACTATCTACATAACGTAAAGTCACTTGATTGCCCGCATTTAAGGCAGCCAATTGATCAGCAGTTGCAACTACACGACCTTCACCATGCGCAACGGCGATTGGAAGAATCGAACCTTCCATACCTTCAAGTAATACAGAATGTGACTTTTCAATACGAACATTCACTGCACGTGCTTCAAACACTTCTGAAGTATTGCGATGGAAACGCGGCCAAGCATCTGCACCAGGAATTAACGGTGCAAGTTGCGACATCATTTGGCAACCGTTACACACACCTAAAGTGAATGTTTCTTGACGGTTAAAGAATTTCTCAAATTGATCACGTAAGCGTGGGTTAAACAGCACTGATTTTGCCCAGCCACCGCCAGCACCCATGACATCTCCGTAAGAGAAACCACCACAAGCCACTAAACCTTCGAAGTCATTTAAATCAACACGACCCGCAAGTAAATCACTCATGTGCACATCGACGGTATTAAAACCAACTTTGTCAAATGCAGCCGCCATTTCAGTTTGGCCATTTACGCCTTGTTCACGCAAAATCACCATACTTGGACGACGTAAATTAATAAACGGCGCTTCAACTGGCTCATTCAGATCAAAAGTAGGCTGTGCAATGATACCTTGATGTGAATTGTCTGCAATTAAAGCAAATTCTTGATCAGCAGTTTCAGAGTTATCACGTAAACGTTGAATTTGGTGAGAGACTTCAGCCCAAGCTTGCTGTAAATCAACACGTGGCAAAGTCAAACCATTGATCGTTAACTGATCTGTGTTATTGACTGAACCCACAACTGAGATGGCATCTTTTAAGCTTGATGCTGCAACTTCGTCTGCAAGAGTCGCCCAGTCAGAAGTACTAATTTGAAGCACTGCGCCAATTTCTTCTGCGAACAACGCTGCTGTAGATTGATTTTCTAGTGCAACACCTAAACGTGAAGCGAACATCATTTCCGCAACAGTTGCCAATAAACCACCATCACCAATGTCATGGTAAGCTTGAATTAAGCCACGGTTGTTCCAGTCTTGTACCAAATCAAAGAAAGCTTTGAAATCCGCAAAACTGTCAACATCTGGAGTAACCGAACCAATCGCTTTATAGACTTGCGCAAGGATCGAACCACCTAAACGGAATTGACCTTTAGATAAATCAATACGAACCAATACAGAATCAGTATTTTTCAATTCAGGCGTTAAGGTTTTACGTACATCATTTACAGGTGCAAATGCGGTAATCACACCACTCATCGGAGAAGTTACAGCCTTGTCCTGACCTTCGTCATTCCAAGTCGTACGCATCGACAGTGAGTCTTTACCGACTGGAATTGCAATGCCTAAAGCAGGACACATTTCCATACCAATCGCTTTCACACCTTCAAACAAGGCTTGGTCTTCACCTTTTTGCCCTGCTGCTGCCATCCAGTTTGCCGACAATTTAATGTCACTGATCTGCTCGATATTGGCACACATGATGTTTGAAATTGATTCTGCAACTGCTAAACGCGCAGATGCCGCAGGGTTTAACAACGCTACAGGTGGACGTTCACCCATTGCCATCGCTTCGCCTGTATAACCTTGTAAGCTGGTGGTTGTTACTGCTGCATCTGCAACAGGTACTTGCCAACGACCTACCAACTGATCACGCGCAACCATACCCGTAATCGAGCGGTCACCAATCGTGATTAAGAATGATTTAGAAGCAACTGTTGGATTTTTTAACACACGGAAAATCGCGTCTTTCAAGCCCACTTGAGCAGCATCAAAATCATCACCCTTACGTTCAATCGTTTCGTATGAACGGCTCATACGTGGTGTACCACCAAGCATGACTTGCATTGGCATATCCACTGCTTTGTTGTCGAACAATGGATCGTTTACAGTCAATTGACGAGCTTCAGTCGCTTCGCCTAATACCGCAAACGGACAGCGTTCACGCGCACAAATTGATTCAAATAAGGCTAAAGATTCTGGTTTGATCGCGAGTACATAACGTTCTTGCGCTTCGTTTGACCAAATCTCCATTGGAGACATACCTGATTCAAGCGAAGGAATCTTACGAAGGTCTAGAATCGCACCGAGTTCGTGATCATTGACCAACTCAGGCATCGCATTAGAAATACCACCCGCACCTACGTCATGTACAGAAACGATTGGGTTTTCATTTTCCATGCGCCAGCAGGTATCAATCACTTCTTGGCAACGGCGTTCCATTTCTGGGTTTTCACGTTGTACAGAAGCGAAGTCTAGGCTTTCACCCATCGTACCACTATCTACAGATGATGCAGCACCACCACCAAGACCGATCAGCATCGCCGGTCCACCTAAAACGATGAGTAAATCACCCGGTTGAATCGCATCTTTTTCTACGTGGTCAGGACGGATATTACCGTAACCACCTGCAATCATGATTGGCTTGTGGAAACCTTTCACTTCACCGTTTACATTCTGTTCGAAAGTACGGAAATAACCATTTAACGCAGGACGACCAAATTCGTTGTTAAACGCAGCACCACCTAATGGGCCTTCAATCATGATTTGAAGTGGCGATGCCATACGCGATGGTTTACCGTAGTTTTCTTCCCACGGTTGTTCAAAACCAGGAATATTCAAGTTCGATACAGTAAAGCCTGTTAAGCCTGCTTTTGGCTTACCACCACGACCTGTCGCACCTTCATCACGGATTTCACCACCTGAACCCGTTGCAGCACCTGCAAATGGTGCAATTGCTGTTGGGTGGTTATGGGTTTCCACTTTCATCAGGATGTGAGCAGCTTGGCTCTTATACTTATACGTATAGTGACCTGTGTCTTCATCTTTTTTCGGGTAGAAACGTTGTGTGTCATAACCCACAATGACTGATGCATTGTCTTTATAAGCAGACAAAACATCCGTTGGTGATTCTTTATAGGTATTTTTAATCATTTGGAACAATGACAATGGTTGTACTTCACCATCAATCGTCCATTCAGAACCGAAAATCTTATGACGACAGTGCTCTGAGTTTGCTTGAGCAAACATCATCAGTTCGATGTCATGCGGATTACGACCCAGCTTGTTAAAAGCAGCCGTTAAATAATCAATTTCTTCATCAGACAACGCAAAACCAAATTCCGAATTGGCTTGTACCAGTGCCTGTTTACCTTGACCCAAAATATCAATTGAATTTAAAGGTTTTGGTGCAGTTTCTTGAAATAATGCCACAGCATCATCAATACTGCTGAATACGCTCTCTGTCATACGGTCATGTAAAGCCAGCTTTACTTCATTCGATACTTCAGAAATACCTTTTAAAGTAAACAAAACACCGCGTTCAAGGCGGTGTATCGGGGTATTACAGTTGGCAAAAATATCCGTCGCTTTAGAAGACCACGGCGAGATTGTACCCACGCGAGGTGTCACCAAAATTTGGACGTCATCATTCGATGCTTGGCGAATTTGAAAAACTTCGCCATCATTTAATAATTGTAAGGCAGATTGCTGCTGTTGCTCGTTGAGCGCTTGGTCAAACAGATAGACCCATTGGCTTTCTATTGATTGAACAGAACTAATTGACGCTAGACGTGATAATAGTTGAGTTTTCTTAAAAGAAGAATGTGCTGGTGCACCGGCCACGATAAACATGCTGATTTTGGCTCCACGGGCAAGTCTTTTGAACTTTACCGCAATGTGACTTTGAAGAGAGTCACATATTCTACTGTGAAAAGGTCAAATCAGCTAGATGGATAACCCTGATTATGTAACCTAATCCTGCAAGAATTTCATTTACAACCGCTTTATTACGCTTTTTTAGATAAAATGACTTAAAAATAAATAACTAGATTGACTACTCAAGCTGAAATAGTGTGAATTTTTTCATAAAAAAAATTCGTTGTTGCTCAAAAACAATCAAAATTCCTTTTCAATCCTCTACCCTTCAATTTAAACCTCCACGCTTCTTTATTTACATTGCAACCGACAAATCCTGTCGCACTGCTCTAGTGCAACCCAATATTTTTTGGCATGATTTAAGCAATCCTTCTATGAAACATAATAAATGGAACAAATGCGTTGGTTAGAACTGCTTTCCACAGTTCGCATTGGTCGTAAAAAACAAAGTACAGAACAAGCACGAAGCCCTTTTCATAAAGATTATGATCGTATTATTTTTTCGCAAAGTTTTAGACAGCTCAATCGTAAAACTCAAGTCCACCCACTAACGCAACATGATGGCATTCATACGCGCCTCACGCATTCACTTGAAGTATCGTGTATAGGCCGCTCATTGGGTATGCTGGCGGCTGAGAAAATAAAAGACGAACTCCCTGTCTGGATTTCCCCTGCCGATGTTGGTGCCATCATTCAAGCTGCATGTTTAGCACATGATATTGGCAACCCCCCTTTTGGACATGCAGGAGAATACGCCATTCGTGAATGGTTTGATGATGCCTCACACGGCAACTTTCTGGCAAAACTCACCCCAGAAGAAGAAGCTGATGTGCGTCAATTTGAAGGTAATGCACAAGGTTTACGCTTACTGACCAAAATTGACTATCATCCTAATGATGGGGGCATGCGTTTAACCTATGCCACTTTAGGTGCATATCTAAAATATCCATGGTTATCCAAAACCATTGCCGAACAAGGCAATACCCCAGCCAGCATGCGAGCCAAATTTGGTTGTTATCAATCTGAAAAAGAAATATTGGGGCAAATTGCCGAACAACTTGGACTCATTCAATTGGCAAAAGATCGTTATTGCCGTCATCCACTAACCTATTTATTAGAAGCCGCAGACGATATTTGCTATGCCCTGATTGATTTAGAAGATGGCATTATTCTGAATATGTTGAGTTATGAAGAAGTTGAACCCATTTTTCTTGATTTAATTGCGGACTATGGCAAGCCTTCAGAACTCTCGATGGATACCACTTGGCAGCAAAAAATTGCCGCATTGCGTGGTCGAGTCATGAAACGTTTAGTTGATGAGGTGACTACCGCCTTTGCCAAACATCATTATGAAATTCTGACAGGACAACTGAAAGGCAGCTTGTTGCAGTATTGTTCCGAAGACATTGAGCTTGGAATTAACCGTGCTAAAGAACTGGCACGCGATAAAATCTTTGAACACCCACAAAAAGCAGGTTTGGAAATTATCGCCCATCAAAGTTTACAGAATATTTTAGATGCTTTTATTCCGCTTACGACGCCGCACAAAACCTTAAGCTTTAAAGAACAACGCTTGTTTACCATTTTACACCGTTCAGGTGCGCGTTTTGGCAACAATCATTATGAAAATATTATGCAAGTACTGGATATTATTTCAAAGTTTTCCGATCATCAGGCTTATAATCTGTCGCAAGAACTGCAAGGGAATAAAATAGGATTCTTTTAATGCTTCGATTTATTGATCAAGGGATAAGCAGCTTATCTCTTCTCAAACCTGAAATTTGGGTGCATTGCCCAGCATGTCAAAAGCTCGCAAAAATTATTGAAATAAAAGAGCGAGAATTGGAAACAGTAAATATCTTTTGCACTCAGTGTACATATCGCAAAGCGTTACAGTATATCCATGTCCAAAGTTATGACTACATGAGTTATTACTTTAATTTAAATCAAAATATGGCTGAATGGAGCGGTGCATGTGAAGTCGAAATAAATACGAAATGTACAATATGTAAAGAAGGAAAATATAAATATCTTAGGCAATATGCCCGTAAATCACTTATACCAAGAGAAATAACTGTAAGCTGTAATTTTTGCCTCCGAGAAAATAGATTTGATGACTCTGCCTATACTTTAAGAAAAATCAGTTACTCAAAAGTTGGCTTTGATCCTTATTATTCATATCCATTATTTTTAAATATTGCTGTTCGACAAGGTCAAATTTGTGTTTATAACCCAACTCATTTAGAAATATTGAAAGATTTTATTCAAGCAGATCTAAGACAGCGTAAATTTCCAAATTATAATCGCAGTTATTTTTCACGCTTACCTGCTTGGATAAAATCCACGAAAAATCGCAAAGAAATCCTAAAAGCCATTTTACGTTTAGAACAAATGGTATCTACTATTCAACCTTTAACAGATAAGTGAAAGACTCGATGATTGGATGTTTAATTGGTGAAGTATTTGCCCTCGAAGCCCCAACCGTATTGCTCAATGTGAATGGGGTCGGCTATGAAATCGACACACCTTTAACGACATTTTGCCAATTACAAAAAGGACAAAAAGTTACGCTATGGACGCATTTGGCGGTTCGTGAAGATGCGCAATTACTATATGGTTTTTTACACCAACAAGAAAAAATCATTTTCCGTACATTGTTAAAAGTGAATGGTGTCGGCCCAAAAATGGCACTCGGTATTCTTTCCACACTCAGTGTAGACATGCTGATTCATACGGTTGAACATGAAGATGTGAACACCTTAGTTAAAGTTCCGGGCGTTGGCAAAAAGACTGCGGAACGTTTGATGATTGAACTACGTGACCGCTTTAAAGCCATGTCATCGGGCTCAGTCCCAAGTAACTCAACAGTTGAACAAATCCAATTTACAGGAAACTCAGCCGTTGCCGAAGCTGAAGCGGCTTTACAATCTTTGGGCTATAAACCATTAGAAGCGCAGAAATTGGTAAATGCTGCAAAAGGCGATTTTACTGAAGCCAGTGACATTATCCGTGCAGCACTTAAGTCGATGAATAAATAATTCAAATAGACACACCAATACACCTAAATTCGATACACGAAGGCGACAAGGATGTCGCCATGTTGGATTGGGATATAAGGACATATCCTCAATCCAACACAAGATTTACTTGCAGACTCTAAAATATATTTTAAAGTCTTCATTTTGATCTTTCAAAAGTAAGGCAATGCCTACACAATGGCACCTAACCATAAATCATAATTTGAGGCTGTGCCTCGAAAGTTCAGCCAGAGATTTATTCAACCATTATGCAAGACCGTCTCATCGGTGGTTCCGAAAAACCCGAAGATCATATTGATCGCGCCATCCGTCCAACTTCACTAGATGACTATCTTGGTCAACCTGTGGTACGCGAACAAATGGAAATCTTTATTGGTGCCGCACGTGGTCGTGCAGAAGCACTCGACCATACTTTGATTTTTGGTCCACCTGGGTTGGGTAAAACCACACTGGCCAATATTATTGCGCGTGAAATGGGCGGAAACTTGAAATCGACTTCAGGACCTGTATTAGAACGTGCAGGTGATTTGGCCGCTATGCTGACCAATCTTGAAGAAGGCGATGTGCTATTTATTGATGAAATTCATCGTCTTTCACCAGTCATTGAAGAAATTCTGTACCCTGCAATGGAAGATTACCAACTCGATATCATGATTGGTGAAGGTCCTGCTGCACGCTCAATTAAATTGGATTTACCGCCATTTACACTTGTCGCAGCCACCACTCGTGCAGGTTTGCTCACCTCCCCACTACGTGACCGTTTCGGGATTGTACAACGTCTTGAATTTTACTCGGTGGCAGATTTAACCCATATTGTCACGCGTTCTGCCAATTTAATGGATGTACCGATTACCCGTGAAGGCTCGGCAGAAATTGCGCGTCGCGCTCGTGGCACACCACGTATTGCCAATCGACTATTACGTCGAGTTCGTGACTATGCGCAAGTGAAAGGTACAGGCGAAGTGACCCAAGACATGGCGCAACGTGCACTCGATATGCTCAATGTTGATAAAGATGGTTTAGACACCCTAGACCGCCGTTACTTAAGCATGCTGCTTGAGCGATTTGATGGTGGTCCAGCAGGTATTGAAGCCTTAGCTGCTGCCATGGCTGAAGATTCAGGCACATTGGAAGATGTGATTGAACCATATTTAATTCAACAAGGCTATGCCATGCGAACTGCGCGTGGGCGTATTGCCACCAATATGGCGTATTTACAGTTTGGGATGACGCCACCTGAACCGAAAGAAAAATAAATAAGAAAAAGGGAGATTAAATCTCCCTTTTTCTTTTCAAAAAAACTCAAAAAATAGCGGTTATTTGAGCCGAACAACTCGTCTATCTCATGATAAATTCGAGCATTCACAATATAAGTCGATACCTTAAAAATCAAAAAATATGCCTACATGGTTTTGCCTTCCGTTTATCACAAGGCTGTGTATTGCATGAAACCATTCCGATTATCCTGTTTTGTTACATCGCGTCTACTCTGTAGTCCCTTAAGTTTTGCCGATTGGATTAACACTGCTGTCGAAAAAAATGAAGCACAAACTATCCAACTACGTCATCACATTCATCAACATCCAGAACTGGGAAACATGAAGTTTCAGACCTCTAAACTGATGCAACAGCAGCTTAAATTTTATGGTATAGGAGTGAAAGCAGGATTTGCCAAAACAGGGGGAATTGGCATATTCAAATGCATTATGCTGTCTAGATTATCAACCCATTCCCTTTAAGCCCAAAGGCTCAATTTGCAAACAAGCTAAAGCTCCCTCACCTCTTCCACTAACATTAATTCACACGCCCCATTGCCTGTATCTTCACGACTGAGTGAACTGCGCCACATCCAGCCATCCGCCGATTTTACTTCGACCAAATGTCCTTTTAAGTAAATTAGGTCATCTTGATCAACATCCTCCAATTGTTTTTCAATGGATGCATTCGCAGGAATTAAATGTGTATTGGCACTTTGTGTTTCAATTTCATGGCGTGGAATAGGTGGCTGATTTTCATAACGCCAGTAATACCAGCGATTACTCTGACGTATCGAAAGCTGTTTATAAACTGTTGGATCTGCCATCGCGCCCCATCCTAAGGCAAAATCAACAGGGCTAAGCTCTGCTTCACGTCCAGAACGATAGTTTTCCCGTGATAAAACCCTAAATTGCCCCTCATAATTCGCCAAATTGGTCATGGTATAACCATTAAAGGTTTGAACTGTGTCACTGACTCGCTGATGATCTTGAGCATTTTCAATCGTAGGACTTGGCTTCCACCAATAAATGAGTCCTGTAACAATCACAATCAACCAAATTAAATAGGCCCGACGGCTCATCTTTTCCCCCAAAAATGCAAATCGAAATATCCATTTTTATTATTCAAACTTAGCCTCATCCATTTTCAGATTGAAATCTTGTGCCATTGGACGGTCATTTCAAACTGCTAAACTTCATGGCATTACCTAGCCCATGACTCAGCCCCATTATAGCTGCAATTATTCTAAGCAGCTTTGGACAAGCACGGGCTTCGAAACACCATATTAAATCTAGACATGGAACACTATCATGGCGAATAAATTCGAATTTCAAATTCGTGTATATATTGAAGACACTGACGCAGGCGGTATTGTCTATCATGCCAACCATATTCGCTTTATGGAACGTACCCGTACCGAATGGTTACGTGCCTCTGGTGTAGACCATTACTGGCACCAAAAAGACTACAACTTCGTAGTGCACAAAATTAATGTTAAATACATGCGTCCAATTCTCATGGATGACCTCATTACTGTTACAGCAAGTGTAGTTTCGTGTAAAGCTACGTCTTTTGTATTGCAACAAAATATTTATCGTGGTGAAATCTTGTTGGCTTCTGGCGAAGTCGAGTTAGCATGTATTAGTGCAGAAATGAAACCTCGTCGTTTGCCAGATGAAATTCGCGATCTAATTCGTAAAGAGTTAGAACAAATCTAAGAAAACTCGGCTCCAGTGTAACTATGGCAAATCAATTAGACTCCACACTTCACGTTTCAGACCTCATTTTACAAGCAAGTCCTGTCGTACAACTGGTGATGCTTTTACTTTTATTTGCATCACTCTACAGTTGGTTTTTGATTGCCAAGTTACATCAGAGCTATAAAAAAGCCCAAGCAGATGATGAACATTTCCAAAAAATCTTCTGGTCGGGTGCCGAACTCAATACCCTTTACAACAATGCTCAACTCAACTCTAAACGTGTCGGGCTAGAAGACATTTTCTATCAAGGTTTGGGTGAATACCTCAAACTTAAAAAACGTCATGCAGCAACGCAACAAACCATCGAAGGTACTGAACGTATTTTACGTGTTGGTTTAAGCCGTGATCAGGGTAATTTAGAACAAGGTTTAGGCGCTTTAGCCAGTATTGGTTCTGTCGCACCTTATGTGGGCTTGTTCGGAACTGTTTGGGGCATTATGAATGCCTTTATTGGTCTGGCAGATGTCGATCAAGTGACCTTAGCGACCGTTGCACCTGGCATTGCGGAAGCCTTGATTGCAACTGCGATTGGTTTATTTGCAGCGATTCCAGCCGTTCTAGCCTTCAACCATTTTACTGCTAAAGGTGAAGCTGTTTACTCAGACCGTGCTCTGTTTGCAGAAGAAATGGTGGCGCTATTACAACGTCAGTCGGTAGGTTCTGTTCAGGAAAATGACTGATGGCGATTCAACGTTCAGGACGCTTTGAGCGCATAAAAAAACCATTAAAGAGCGACATGAATGTCGTGCCCTATATTGACGTGATGTTGGTGCTTTTGGTGATCTTTATGGTCACCGCCCCAATGATTACCAGTGGTATTAAAGTCGATTTACCGCAAGCCAATGGCACTCCACTACAGTCTGAAGATGCTCCTTCTATTGTCTCTTTAAAAGCAGACGGCACATATTTCTTAGAACAAAAAGGTCAAACGACAGGGCCGCTTGCACTGACAGAACTCACTCAACTATTAGTCGAGTCTCAAGCGCAAGCTCAACAAAATAACAAAAAACTCAATGTTGTGATCAATGGTCATCAAACTCGTCCTTATGGAGAAGTGATGGCGTTAATGTCAAGCCTTCAAGATGCAGGCTTAACCCAAGTTGGCTTACTGACCGAACCTTTAAAGTAATATGAAGAATTTTCAAAAGCCACCTTTCAAACAAAACGCAATTGCACTGGGTTTTACCTTCGGTGTGCATGTACTTGCGGTTGTTGGCTTGCTTTATTTAGGAATGAGTAAACCCCCTAAACCACCAGAGCAAATCAAAACCATATTAATTAAACCGCAAGATTTACAACCTACTCCACGCGAAGAAACTGAATTTTCAGAAACTGCGCATGAAAATATTGCCCCTGAAATTACGCAAACTGCTGAGCCGAGTGTAGAACCTACTCCTGTCATTCCTGTGGCGCCACCAAAAACCAACACCACTGAGCAGCAGGCAGCACGTTTAGCTCAGGAAAAGGCAAAAGCAGATGCTGCCGCTAAAGCGCAAGCAGATGCAAAAGCCAAAGCACAGGCGGATGCTACTGCAAAAGCCAAAGCTCAGGCAGATGCCGCTGCAAAAGCCAAAGCTCAGGCGGATGCCGCTACGAAAGCACAAGCTCAAGCAGATGCTGCCGCGAAAGCCAAAGCGCAGGCGGATGCTGCTGCAAAAGCTAAAACTCAAGCAGATGCTGCCGCGAAAGCCAAAGCGCAGGCGGATGCTGCTGCAAAAGCTAAAACTCAAGCAAATGCGGCTGCAAAAGCCAAAGCGCAAGCCGATGCTACTGCAAAAGCCAAAGCACAGGCAGATGCTACCGCGAAAGCTAAAGCACAGGCAGATGCCGCTGCAAAGGCCAAAGCTCAGGCAGATGCCGCCGCAAAAGCCAAAGCGCAAGCCGATGCTACTGCAAAAGCCAAAGCGCAAGCCGATGCTACTGCAAAAGCTAAAACTCAAGCAAATGCGGCTGCAAAAGCCAAAGCACAGGCAGATGCTGCTGCAAAAGCTAAAACTCAAGCAAATGCTGCCGCGAAAGCCAAAGCTCAGGCAGACGCTGCCGCGAAAGCTAAAACTGCTGCAAAAGCACAAGCCGATGCGGATGCAAAAGATCGCGCTGAAGCAGAAGCTAAAGCCTCTGCTGCGAAGAAAGCAGCGGAAGAAGCTGCCAATAAAAAAGCTGAAGCAAAACGTATTGCCTCTACAGCAAAACGAGACTTTGAAAACAAAGTCAAGCGTGCGTGGAATCCACCAGCGAGCGCATCGGGTCAGAAAGCCAGTGCTCGAGTCACCTTAAGTGAGAGTGGTGCAGTTTTATCTGTCGTCGTCAATTCAAGCGACCCAGATATGAAAGCCAGTGTCGAAGCAGCAGTTCGTGCAGCGGCACCTTATCCAATGCCTTCAGACCCTGATGCACGGCGCGAAGCACGCACATTTACCTCATCTTTCACAGCTCAATAATCACAATCGCCATGCAAAAAGCATGGCGATTAAGTATTTTCACAGTGTTATAACAGTTTAGCCATAATGTAATGCTTTAAATCATGAAAATTCATGCCATTATGTTAGGCAATTTCACACAACCCACAAAAATTGACGTTTTAGAGTATACAGCGAATGATGGAAAATACGCGTAAACATCTACTTGGTTTAGCAATCATGACAGCTTTTCTACCTGTCATTGCACAAACTGCCCATGCTCAACTTCATTTAGAAATTGCAAAGGCACCAGAGCAAGCTCCCAAAATTGCGATTATTCCATTTAGTAATGATCAAACCATTTATTCTATTGTTGAAAATGACCTGAATCGTTCAGGAAAATTTAGCAGTGCATCGCAAAACTTACCTGCAAGTGCAAGTATGAATAATCCCAATGCTGCTGCATGGCAGACCGCTGGCGTGCCTTATGTCGTCACTGGGGAAATCAAACAAAATGCTGCTGGAAGTTATGAAGTTCATTACCAACTTTATGATGTTGAAAAAAAACAATATCTGCTCAACGAATTATTGACCGTACCCACTTCACGTGTACGTCAAGCCGCACACATGATCAGCGATGCCATTTACCAAGCATTAACAGGCATTCAGGGAGATTTTAGCGGGCGTATTGCCTATGTGCTCCGTAATCCTGCAACACCTGAGCAGCGCTATACCTTACAAATTGCAGATACCGATGGTGAACAGCCTAAAACCATTCTGACCGCGCGTGATCCAATCTTGTCTCCTGCGTGGACACCCGATGCACAAAAAATTGCTTATGTGTCATTTGAAAGCAAACGTCCAGCGATTTATGTGCAAGATTTGTCGACAGGTCAACGTGAAAAACTGGCAAGCTTCCGTGGCTTAAATGGCGCACCGAGCTTCTCTTCAGATGGAAAATCCATGTTATTTACTGCATCCATGCATGGTAATCCAGAAATTTATCAAATGGATTTAAATACACGTCAGTTACAGCGTATGACCAATGACAGCGCTATTGATACCGAAGCACGTTACGCTCCCGACGGTAAATCCTTTATTTTTACTTCAGACCGTGGTGGATCACCACAAATTTACCGTTACAGCCTCGCAGATGGCAGTAGTAAGCGCCTTACCTTCCGTGGTGCATTCAATGCTCGCGGCACTTTAAGTGCTGATGGTAAAAAAGTGGCATTGGTACATCGTCCAAGTGGCAGCAGCTACAAAGTTGCAATTCAAGATATTAATACGGGGATCACCAATATTCTGACCCCAACCAGTCTGGATGAATCCCCGAGCTTCTCTCCAAATGGTCAAATGGTGGTTTATGCCACTCGTGAAGATAACCGTGGCTTGCTCTCTATTATGTCAGTCGATGGTCGTTTCCGTATGAATTTACCAAGTGAACAAGGTGAAGTTCGTGAACCTGCTTGGGCACCTAAATAATTTTTAAAAATCTATCTTTATGGAGATGAAGATGAACGCTATTCAACTATTGGTTTTACCTGTTTTGGCTTCAGCCCTGATTATGACTGGATGTGCCAGCCGTAAACCTGCAGCCGAAATTCAAACAGGTCAAACACCAAATTCTGCTGGTACAACAGTCAGCACTGAAGGATTAAGTGAAGATGCTGCGTTAAATGCACAAAATCTTGCAGGTGCATCTTCAAAAGGGGTTACGGCTGCAAACAAAGCTTTTTTAGCTAAACGTGTGGTGCATTTTGACTACGATAGCAGCGATCTTTCAAATGAAGATTACCAAACACTTCAAGCTCACGCCCAGTTCCTTATGGCAAATGCAAACTCGAAAGTTGCGTTAACTGGTCATACTGATGAACGTGGTACGCGTGAATACAATATGGCACTAGGTGAGCGTCGTGCTAAAGCAGTAGAAAGCTTCTTAATCACCAATGGTGTAAGCCCGACTCAATTAGAAGCGGTCAGCTATGGTAAAGAAATGCCAATCAATGCAGGGCATGATGAGAATGCGTGGAAAGAAAACCGTCGCGTAGAAATCAACTACGAAGCTGTACCACCTTTATTAAAATAAGAAGGTCTACAGACATAAAAAAGCGCTTTAAAATTAAAGCGCTTTTTTATATGCATTAAGCAGGTTTCTGCTCATCTTCTTCATGCTCATGCTGCATGGATTCAATGAGGTCATGCTTATTGAAATCTTTATATTCAGGCTTGGCTTCATATTCTTTCCAAGCTTCTTTCACCTTTTCAGGACTAATATCATCTAAACTAATGCCTTCATTTTGCGTTGGCATGGCATCAAACTTTTGTGTAGTCATTCTGCTGCTCCTCAATTCTTCTTCATCCTTCACATCAACATAGCATTATCCCTAAAAGTTGCAAGGGCAAAATCAAGCCAAATAATCGAGTTTAATTTTTCTTTTGCGGCATTCTCATCTAAACTAGCTGTCTAAATTTTTTTTGCTCAATTTGATTGGTTTTCACTCGGAGTTTTCCTGCCATGGCATACCTCACCCTTTCCCAATTCTTAGAACAACAAACTGGGAATCTTACACCTGAGCTTGCAAAAGTCATTGATACTATTGCAAATACGTGTAAAACCATTGATCAAGCTTTACAAAAAGGCGCGCTTGCTGGGGTATTGGGCAGTGCTGAACATGAAAATGTACAAGGTGAAGAACAGAAAAAACTGGATGTGATTTCAAATGACTATTTAATTGATGCATTAAAAATTCATCCACATGTTGGTGGTTTAGCATCAGAAGAATTAGATGACTTTACTCCTGCCCAAGAAAATGGCGAATATTTAGTGTTATTTGATCCACTTGATGGTTCAAGCAACATCGACATTAACATGTGCGTAGGTACTATTTTCTCAATCTTGCCTGCAAAAAATGCGGTGACTCAGTCTGCGGATTTCATGCAAGCAGGCAACCAGCAAGTTGCTGCGGGTTATGTGCTTTATGGCCCATCAACCATGATGGCATTAACAGTCGGTGCGGGTACGGTATTCTTTACCTTTGACCCAGAAACTCAACAATTCTTACTCACCTCTGAAAATATTCAAGTGGCAGCAGATACTAAAGAATATGCTATTAACTCATCAAACCAACGTCACTGGGAAAACCCAGTAAAACGTTATATTGAAGAACTGCTCGCAGGTAAAACAGGTCCACGTGAAAAAGACTTCAACATGCGTTGGGTTGCATGTATGGTGGGCGACATTCACCGTATTCTTTGCCGTAGCGGTATTTTCATGTATCCATACGACCTTAAAGATCCGAAAAAAGCAGGTCGCCTGCGTTTAATGTATGAAGCAAACCCTATGAGTATGCTGATTGAACAAGCTGGCGGTGCTTCTACAACTGGTCGCGTTCGTATTCTTGACATTCAACCGACTGACCTACACCAACGTGTCCCTGTGATTATTGGTTCTAAAAACGAAGTCAATTTAGTGACTGGCTACCACAACTAATTTTTTTAAATGCGCATAACCATCTGACGCGTTATGCGCATGAGTCTCCTCCATGTCAATTATTTTCCTTGAATCAAAAGACAATCCAAAGATTAAACATCTCCGTGGTTTAATAGAGCAAAGTAGCTACCGTAAAAAGCAAGGTCAAACCGTGCTTGAAGGGACACACTTAGGCTTAGCTTGGGTTGAAAAAAAGAAAAAACTCAATTCTATTTTCACCACTGAAAATGCACTCGAACACCCCGATATTTGCGATATTTTAGATGAATATGAAGGTGCTGTTTTTGTCATTGCTGAAAGCTTATATCGTGACTTAAGCACATTGGGGACCACTTTGCCATTCTTGGCAGTTGTAGACTTACCAAGTTCAAGTCAAAGTGTAGACTTTAGCTTGGATACCCTGATTTTGGAAAACATTCAAGATCCAGGCAATGTGGGCACACTACTCCGCTCTGCTGCGGCAGCGGGTATCAAGCAAGTGATTTGTACCAAAGGTTCTGCAGCACTCTGGTCACCACGTGTATTACGCGCAGGCATGGGTGCACACTTCTCCCTCAACACCTATGAAAACGTTGCCATCGAAGATGTACTCGACCGCTTTGAAATTCCAGTGTATGTGACCAGCTCGCATCAAGCTGAAAGTTTATATCAAAAAGATTTAACACAAGCTTGTGTCTGGATCTTAGGTAATGAAGGCCAAGGCGTTTCTGACTTTGCTTTAGCACATGCTCAAGCACTAAGCATTCCACAGCCAGGTGGTCAAGAATCTCTCAATGTCGCTATTGCGGGTTCAATCTGCTTTTTTGAAATGGTACGCCAACGCATCTAATACACTTTTATTTTAAATTGTCTCGTCTAATTTCAAAAATAGATTACACTTGAAAAAATAATAACGGATATTGTCAACCAAACCATTATTTCCAACGTTATTAAGGATATGTATTGGAAATAATGGTGATAATCCAATGACAGGGTTTTCCATCTCTATGGATTTAGCGCCGAAACAGTCTCAGTCCGAAAATTTAAGTGCTTTAAAAAGTACGGTTGAACAACGTCTGAAAAATTTTATGCAAGACGTAACTGGACGCGCACTCGTGATGATGGAAAATGCAACGCAAGGACAACAAGGCATCGCAATGGATCTGGTCCAAGAAGCCTTTATTTCTTTGCATAAATCCTATTCAGAGAAGTCGACTGAAGAATGGTATCCCCTGTTTTACACCATTTTAAATAACAAACTGCAAGATTGGCGTCGTAAAGAAGCTCGTCGCTCTCAGCCTTTTTCATTGTTTAAAAAGGTGAGTCTAGATGAAGATGATCTTGAAATTCAGGATGTTATTGATGAAACAACGCCTAGCCCACTTGAGTTTCTGGATCAGGCAGTCACTATTGAAGAAATTCAAGCTGCGATTCGCCAACTGCCAGTTCGTCAACAGCAAGCGTTTATGCTTCGGGCTTGGGAAGGATTTGACACGCAAACGACTGCTCAAATTATGAATTGTAGTGAAGGCAGTGTAAAAACACATTATCATCGCGCGATTCAAGGTTTGCGATCTGCGTTATCGCATTTGAATCCATATTCGGGAGGGTCATCTGAATGAAACAAGATGATTTCTTAAAACAAATCACTTCCAAACTTGATGGTCTTGCTCAGCAACATAAGGCAAAACCTGTCGTGATGAATCATGTTTTGGATCATATCCAGCAAAAAAAATCATCACGCTTTGTTTATTTCAAAATGACTGGGTTTGCTCTGGCAGCAGCAATTGCAGGAATTGTGGTTTTACCAAATTCTATCGATATGTCTGAAAAACCACAGAATCAAGTTGTAGTAACACCAAAACTCTCTCCGCAAATGGTTGAGGATTTGGAAATGTTAATGGTTTTAGGTGAGGACAAAGTTCCACATGGCAGCTAGACGTTTAGCTTTTGCTTTTTGTGCACTCGGTTTCTTGCAAACAAGTTTTGCAGGTTTTGAACGTTTTTGGATTTTTTCTAAAGATGCCAACACACAAGTGGCCGAAACATGGGAAACACTTTCTGAGCAAGAACAGCGTGCATTAATCAAACGCTATCAATCTCTCAAAGAAATTCCAGATGAACAAAGTAGCAGCTTACAACAGCGTATGGACTGGTTCACACAGTTACCTGAACAAGAGAAACAAAAAATGCGTGAAACTTGGCAGCAAATGAGCAGTCAAGAACGTAATGATTTGCGTGCACGTATGCAAAAAGCCACACCCGAAGAACGCATTACCATACGTGAAGAGTATATGAACAAATACTTACATCACACCACTGAACAGCATTAAGAACACTTTAACAGCAATAAATAACAGTATATAAAAAGCCAATCTACAATAAGTAAGATTGGCTTTTTATATTTCTATTTCATCTTTAAATATTAACCCCATCGGTACTCAACGAGGTTAATGCTTCCATTTTGCTTAATGCTTTTTTGTTGGACTATGACGGCGATACAAACCTAAACCGAATAAACCCAGTAAACTCCACCACCCAATTGAACCGCCACCACCGCCAGATGTGACTGTATTCTTAGCTGTGTTATTTAAATAAATTTTTGCTCGATTTGAAGCCAAACCTTCGGCATCAAATACGGTATATTCCATAATCTGGTCGAATGGGCTGTAATTATTTTTTACCTGCACCACCAAATCGCTCGAATAACAGGTATCTCGCATTGCACTTCCTGGACATGGCCCATTCGGAACTGACGGGTCAATCATCATCGCGCTTGGTAAACTATCCAAGCGAATTGCCAACTCCTGACCTGCTTCATTATGATAAAAGTCGGCTTTGTTCAGTCCAGCAATACTGCCTTTTGGACCATCATCATCAAAATCATTTTCTAGTGGATGCAACGAAATTTTCTGGCTAGATCCATATTGCAAGCTGTAAGTATCCTCTTTTGCAATTGGGGAAATATTGGTAAAACTCGCACTTAATAAGCCTGATGTTGTTTTGGTGGCATCTGTTTTCGAGGTGATGCTGTAAGTACATAAAGCATTCTCACCAATAGTAGAAATACTATCATCTAGGCGATAAAACATAATTCGTTTAAGTTCTGGTACCCACTCACATTTCAACTTCGGATCTTGATCGCCAATAAATTGAAAGCTACTGCCCTCACCAGAATAATGTCCCATACCCAATACCTGGGTATTAATCGTATAGTTTTCTGCATTTAATGCCTTAACCTGTGATTCATTATTCACCCATTGTTCATCAGGCAATGCGAGTGCAAACGGATCAATATAAATCGCACGATACTTGGCATACTTTTCAGTATTGCTCTTCAAGTCTTTAAAAGCAGTCAGCTCAGCTTGATATTGCGTCAAATATTTCCCATCCGTCGATTTATCATCCAAACGTGCTTGATATAAGTCAATCGCTTGCTGATAGTCATCCACCATTTGCGAATAAGATAAGTTCTTTAAATTAATAATATCAGCCGCAGTTAAGCGCATCAGCTCAACCGAACCAATATCACAGGTATTTTTCATACTTGGATTAAGAATCAACGTTGCATCCGTAATGCGACTAAATCCACGTTGATCAACATCACTACACCCAATCGCATTCAGATTCACCAGATCATTCGCGGTCTGATTATCTTTTGGATAGTACAGTGGTAGATATTCTGTATTGGCATTTGGTCCTGTATACGCAGTTAGTAATGTTCCCATCGAAATATTACTGACATCAATATTGGTATTGGTTCCTGAAATATTACTTTCATAAGCCACCTTCGGTAGATTACATTGCCCTGTTACAGCAGCCAATTGCAGGGCATTATTGATTGCAGTCATATTGAGTTTGGCATCGGTCACATTCCCGTTATTCAATGCATAACGACATGACTGCCCCGAATTATAAGCCAACACATTAAATGAAATATTTTTACTACCTAATTGATCGTAAAGTAGCGTACTGGCCGCATTGTTCTCAACAATCGTATTACTGAGCAATATCAGCGTACTATTTTCACTTAAATTTGCCTGCGCAGCATTCGACGAAACATTTTTAATAATCGCCCCTGTACTGATATTTGCCTGATTTTTGGCAATGGTATTGGTTTGCAGTAAAGTCGATGCTTCACCACAAAGATCCAACATACTCTGATTATTTACCGCGCCATTGGCAACAATACTGCTATTTTGAATAGAGATTGTCGGCTTCGTGAACAACAAGTTGTTTTGGCAGGTCATCGCCAAAACACTGCCTTGTCCTGCTTGGTTACCCTGAATTAAAGCATGATCGATCGTAAGCGCAATGTCACCATCAAGGTAAATTGCACCACCTTGTGCCGCACGTGAATTTATAATGGCAACATTGGACAAATTAATATCCGCACCAGCATAAATAGCTCCACCCAATCCAGTGCTTACAGCATTCGCCAACGTTAAGTTTTTAAATGAAGTCCCATATTTTGATAAAGAACTATTCAATATTCGCGTTTGATTTTCGCCGCTGATGGTTGTTTTAATCGCCGTCGTGGCAGGATATGTATTTGTTAATACATGCTTCTTGGAATAATCAAGCGGCTCAGCACCATAAATCTCAATCACCGATTGTGGGACTAATTCACGCTTCAGTGTATATGTTCCCTCTTTTAACTGAATCCGATCTTTTTGCCCTAAACGTGTATCACCTGCATTACATCCACCAAAAGCTTTATTATCAGCGGCAGTTTTTATGGCTTCGCGTAAAGAACATTGATTTAGATTCTCACCATCCTCATCATCAAACGTAGTGACATGAATAAACGTATCTTCTGCTGCCATCAATGACATCGCAGAAAGCACCATTAACGTCAGTAAACCTTTTTTATAATTTTTCACGGTCAATTCCCTTGCCTATTTCTTGTAACGACGTAATCCAATCAGTCCCAATAAACCGAATAAACTGAATACCCCTGCACTCCCGCCCGAAGTTTTCACTTTACTGCTTTCCATTTGTCCAGCTGGTGCCTGAGAGACTTGCACTTTTATCTCTAAATAAGGGTTTTGAGAATCATTGAATCGTGTAGTTGTCGTGACTAAGCGAATCTTGAAAATATCAGCACCATGCCAGTTTCCATTCGGCTTATACTGAATGTTTCCTTGCTCATCTATGGTTAAAGTCCCTTTAGGCTGAGTAATTGTTGGAACGACCTGTAAGCATCCATCTTGCCAAGCACCACCCGCTGGATTCGCACCCAATAAGGCTTCACATTGATCTTTCGGTAAAAGCTCTCCATCCCCCAGCAAATCAGCAACCGACATTTTCGCAACTTCACCGTAATTGATATCATCCCCGATTAACGCGATTGTTGTTGGAAACACCAACTCAACAGCACCACGGTCACACAGGACATTATTTGAATCACGTACCTGCCCACGCTGATCACTTGATTCACATTCGACCCGTGCAGTATCAGAACCTGTAGCTTGTTTACCCTTATTAACGATTAAAGAATCACTCAAGTTTTGATAAGACACCAATAAGCGCGGCTTAAAGTAACCTAAAAAGTTACTCGTTCCCTGATTAAATGGACAGACTAAACTTTGTCGATCTAAATTTGCACTGCTACATTTTCCTTCAATTGTACTGCCCGCAACTAAAGCAGTTTGGGTCAAAATGTCATTCGGATACTCTGCTAATCCTTGTCCACACATCGCCGAAACTAAATTATTTTGTAAAATGCTCTGATCACCAGACTCAAATTTACAATCCTGCTGATTTGTAATTGGATACGGATTTCCCACCAAAATACTATTAGCCAAAAAAGCTTTGCCCTGTGGAGCAACAAATTGGATGCCTTGTGCGTTCCCAATCATGGTCAGGTTATTTAAGCCAATGCCATCACGTAAATTCAGCAAATAACCTTTATTCTGTAGAAAAGTACTGTTCTTAATAAAGTTTGCGACATTTAATATGGAGGTAGGCAACTGATCTGTATTAAATAATAACGATGAATAAATACCTGCCGATGTGGTACTTGTTGTCTCATTATTTCGAATAACGCTATTGAGAATTTTATAGGCAGGATGCTGGGTAAATAAAACTGCACCTTCATTCGCATAGTTCTTCTCCAACAAACTATTCTGAATGACAACTAAACTGTCCGTCGTATTCTCTATTGTTGAATTACCCACATTATAAATTGCCCCACCTTGAGCAGCATATCCCCCAGATAATACTGCATAACTTAATTGTAGATATTCATTGTTGTAAATCAGTCCACCTTGTTGAGCACATTGAACCTGACCACAACCTTGTAGACTGATTTCATACAGCACGACACTCAGTAGCTTCTCTTGTGAACCATCATCAATGCGCAAAATATTATCTTTCGCCTGCATTTGTAGCACAGCATTATTTTTACCTAAAACAGGCGTCTCATTAAAATCAGCCTCATAATTGGTTTTAATGGTTAATTCACGCTGAATGTTTAAGTGTGAATTGAGTTTATAAACTTTCTGCTTTTCTAATAAAATGACAGGACTTGCATCTTCCCCACCACAGCCAAAATATCCTTCTTTAGGCATATCTTGATTGATATAGTTCACCGCCTCTCGCAATGAACATTCTTTATCATCTTTAACAACATCTTCAGTGGTGGTGACACTAATATTTGCACTATAAGCATGCCCAGCTAGACATAACATTCCCACACCAATGCTCTGCTTGAGCATACATCTCTCCTTAATTTTTTAATTATCTTGTTTTTCTAGATTGCATCTTCTAAACAATTTCAATGCAATCTGATTGCAGTCCTTTTGCTGTACAGCCTAAAAGATGCCAATACAAATAAAATTGACTAAATTGCCAAATTCTTTGGGCATTAAAGCAACTACAGCACGATTGCACTGCATGTTTTCTGGGTTAAGATAAGATTTGAATGGTATTGGACACACTGAGGGTTCATGCTGATTTGCAGCATCCTGTTCTCCTTAACGTACATTTCTATTATTTTTCTATGCTCGCAAATCCCTGCGATGCAAATTTATCAGTACTTTGTCACAGCTTTTTAAATTACTCAAGTGCTTTTATCTGTTATTGATATTCATCGATTAAGGCATAAATTTGTCTTAAAGTGGCATGACTGAGTTTAGTTTTTTCGCCTTTAAGCAATTGAATTAACTGCTCTAAAGTTTGCAAAAGTATCGAAGCCTGCTGTGGACCATGTAACAGAAGATAATCAATAATTTGCTGATCAATATGAATGCCACGTCGGGCAAGCACAGAACTGACTAAAATTTGTCGATCTGCATATAAACTGCCAGTCGGAACTTTGACACTCACTGCTTGGGTTAATCGGGACTGCAAATCCGGTAATTCTAATTTCAATTCAATTGGTGCAAAGCGAGAGGAAAAAACCAGTTGTCCGCCAACTTCATTATTATAATTGATCAGGTGAAATACTGCTTTTTGCCAATGCGGGACACCACAAATCGCTTCGATATCATCAAGCGCAACCAAATCATAGCGCTCTAAAGAAGTAATCGCCTCCGTAGGCGCATCTAGTAGCTCTAATAACGAAACTTTAATCGCAGATTTACCCACATCCAAATAAGAATCACAAATCGCAGAGAGTAAATGGCTTTTGCCTGTTCCGGCACCACCATATACATAGAATCGATTCATTAAACCTGCATGTAGCTGACGAATTGCATCAATGACGTGACCCCAACCTGGACCAGAGAAATCACTGATTCGGGCATCAAGTTGGGGTTCAATATCTAATTGCAGTTGACGCATATTCGTGATTAAGCCTTATACGCTTTATGTTTTGGGTTCAATGTTACTCGATTTCTCAACAGTGTGCTGATCTTTCGAAGTTTGCTCTTTAATTTCAACATCAATATCCATTTGCGAAGTTTCTATACTAATAGAATTTGTTTCAGCAAAGGAAGTCACAACTGCTTGCGTACCATACAACTGACTCTGCTCATAACATTCTCGTGCGTGTTTAAGCAGCACAACAATCACCGCAGCCACAGGCAATGCAATTAACATTCCTAGGAATCCTGCCAATTGAGCACCTGCCAATACCGCAAAAACCACAGCGACGGGTGACAGACCAATCTTATCCCCCAACAAAAATGGTTGCAGAATGTAACCCTCTACGGCTTGACCAATCATAAATACTACACCAACCAAAGCCAACTGCATCCAATCAAGACCAAACTGGAAAAATGTCGCAATCACAGCCGCAATAATTCCAACGCCAAAGCCTAGATAAGGAATAATACTGGCCAAACCTGCCACCATACCAATAATCAGTCCAACTTCTAATCCAATTAATTGCAAACCAACTGCATAGACAATGCCGAGCAACAACATCACCAAAAACTGACCCTTCACAAATGCGCCCAGTACGCTATGACATTCACCCACAATTTTTAAAGTAGATTTTTCGTAAGGACGTGGAATAAGTCGACGCATACTATCGAGCATACGATCCCAATCTAAAAGGAAATAGAAAGCGATAATTGGAATAAGAACAACTGTACCCCCCACCTGAATAAAGCTCAGTCCAGACTGGGCAATTTTCAATACCATGGTTTGCAAGCTATCCGCACTATAATTGGTCTGAATATAATCCATGACGACCGTAGACAATTGATGTGTATCAATTTCCATCTGCACTAAATTAAAAGTATGCGACAACCAAGGTAAAAAGGTATCATTTAGCCAATGAATTCCTGCCGGAATACTACTTTTAGCATACATTAACTGCTGCCAAATCAAAGGCACCAAATAAGAAATTGCTAAAGTTAAAACAACACCAATTCCAATAAATACAATGCTAATAGACAACCAACGTGGCAATCCAATATGATGAAATTTTTCCACCAACGGATTAAACAAATAAGCGACTAAAAAGGCGACAATAAATGGGAGTACAACTGGCTTTAATAAATACAATACCCATAAAATAAGTACGATACCCGTAAGAATAAAAATGCGCCGTAAGGTTCGATCGACCATATTAGACCCGCCTTTTTCGATTTAATCGTTATAAAAAGTAAAATATTTAAGTAAAGATAGCATTTTAGAGCATAAATAACATAAGAGTTTCATTGATTCAGGTTATAATCCCCGCGCAAATGCGGAGACTTCACTATGAGCAACTCAACTTCTACCCCAAACACTGGTTTAAGCTATAAAGATGCAGGTGTCGATATTGAAGCGGGCGACGCACTTGTCGATCGAATCAAATCTGTCGCTAAGCGTACAACTCGCCCTGAAGTGATGGGCGGATTAGGTGGCTTTGGCGCACTATGTAAAATTCCTAAAGGCTATGAAGAGCCTGTTCTTGTATCTGGCACAGATGGTGTGGGTACAAAATTACGTTTAGCTTTGAACTTAAACCGTCATGACACAATTGGTCAAGACTTAGTTGCAATGTGCGTAAACGACCTTTTAGTGTGTGGTGCAGAACCATTATTCTTCCTCGACTACTATGCAACAGGTCACTTAAATGTTGATGTTGCTGCTGATGTCGTAACAGGTATTGGTAAAGGCTGTGAGCTTGCTGGCTGTGCATTGGTTGGTGGTGAAACTGCTGAAATGCCTGGCATGTATGAAGGCGAAGATTATGACCTTGCAGGTTTCTGTGTAGGTGTCGTTGAGCAAAGCAAAATCATTGATGGCTCTAAAGTAAAAGCTGGCGATATCTTAATTGGTGTTGCATCAAGCGGTGCTCATTCAAATGGCTACTCTCTGCTTCGCAAAATCTTAGACGTGAAAAACGTCGATCTTACTCAAATTGTAGATGGTCGCCCACTTGCTGATACAGCAATGGAACCCACTCGTATTTATGTAAAACCGCTTCTGGAACTTTGCAAACAAGTTGACGTACATGCTATGGCGCACATCACTGGTGGTGGTTTACCGGGTAATTTACCTCGCGTACTGCCAAATGGTGCTCAAGCGATTATTAATGAATCTTCTTGGGAATGGCCAGAATTGTTCAAACTTCTTCAAAAAGAAGGTGGTGTTGAACAGTTCGAGATGTACCGTACTTTCAACTGTGGCGTAGGTATGGTTATTGCTGTTGACGCAAATGATGCAGATAAAACCATTGCGCTTTTAACTGAACAAGGTGAAAAAGCTTGGGCTATGGGTCACATCGTAGACAACGCAGAATCTGTTGAAGGTGCTGACGAGAAAGTCCGCGTAATCTTTGCATAATGAAAATTGCTGTCCTTGTTTCAGGAAGTGGTAGTAACTTACAAGCCCTCATAGACGCCCGTCTATCAGGGCAAATTGTAGGTGTTATTTGCAACAAGCCTGAAGCGTACGCGCTAAAACGTGCTCAGCAAGCAGGCATTCAGACTGCTGTCATCCAACACAAACAATATCCAACTCGAGAAACATTTGATGATGTAATGCATCAACAGTTATTAGCTTGGAATGTTGATTTAGTGGTATTGGCAGGTTTCATGCGCATCCTAAGTGCTAAGTTTGTCCATGCATGGGAAGGGAAAATGCTCAACATTCACCCTTCTCTTTTGCCACACTATAAAGGTATGCATACCCACCAACGTGTATTAAATACTGGTGATGTGTATCATGGTTGTACCGTGCACTACGTCACCGCAGAGTTAGATGCTGGACAATCTTTGGCACAAGGTGTATTAAAAGTTGCTTGTCATGATGATGTCGAACAACTGGCGCAACGCGTGCATGAACTTGAGCACTTAATCTATCCTCAAGTAGTAGAATGGATCTGTACAGGTACGCTGCAATATCACAATGCCAATACCGTGATGTATCGCAATCAAGTTTTGAATAACCCTATTCAGTTTTGTAAACTGTAAAGAATAATATTCAAATAAAAAATGCATCCGAGGATGCATTTTTTATTTTCTGTTATTGCTGAATCAACTGCTTAATCAATTCTACCGTCGCTTCAGGGCGTTCCAGAGGGAACATATGCCCTCCTTCAACCACACTAAATGGGATACCCACTTTTTTCTTAGCAACTTGCGGAAAACCGTGTTTTAAAAACTCACTTTGATCCCCAACCACCAAATGCATCGGAACTTTAGGTTTCGACATAGGTAACCACCACCAAGATGGTGTATTACGAAATATTGCAACTTCAGCAGCTTTAGGAATGGTCAAGGTTACACCACCGCGCTCCGCATCTTCGGTTAAGGCATGATCTAAATAAGCCTGAAAGCACTCATCATCAAATTTTTGATATAGGCTTTTCGGTCGCAACATTTCACCTGCCTGTTCACGAGACTCCCAATGATCACGGCGGCGATTACTCAGACCTGCTGGTGTCATACGATCCACCAGTTTCGGTTGAAATAACTTCGCAGTGTGGAACAGTAAAGAGGCTTTACCCATAATCAGTGGTGGATCCAGCATAATCACTTGCTGAAATAATTCAGGACGCTTATATGCTGTCATCATGGTCAAAACAGAACCTAAAGAGTGCCCCAATCCAATGACTGGACGCCCATGGGCCTGACGTACAATACTGTCGGTCAACTGATCCACCAAGTGCGGCCAATGATTGGTCACAGGGTAACGTTGGTCAGTTCCGATAAGTGGAACATAGACAATATCGTAATCATCTCTAAGTAAATGAAAAAGCTTTTCATAAACTTTGGATGGCACACCATTGGCATGCGCAAAGTGGATCAGTGGTTTCATTGTAGTTTTGTCGTTTGCTCAGCTTGAACCTGTTGAGAAAGTGAAGTCGCAAAACCTTGCCCGATTGAGCTTCCCATACGCCCCAAAACAGAATCGAATGGATTATATTGAACGGTATAATCCACTGTTTTATCGATTTTCAAGTCACGTTTCAAGCTATTTAGACTACCTGTACGGTCAGCAATACCTAGCTTCACCGCTTGTTCGCCCGTCCAGAATAGTCCAGAGAAAATTACAGGATCTTGCGATTTCAATTTATTACCGCGACCTTTTTTGACCGCCTCAATAAAGTGATCATGTACATTGTCTAATACGGCTTGCACATGTGCCTTCTGTGCAGCATCAACAGGTTGCGTCATCGATAAAATTGCTTTGTTTTCACCTGAAGTCATCGTGCGGTCTTCCACACCCAACTTTTGCATCAACCCATTCACGCCATAATTTGGCATGATTACCCCAATAGAGCCGACTAAACTCGATGGATTAACAATAATTTCATCTGCCGCAGAGGCAATATAGTAAGCGCCTGATGCACCTGTATCACCAATAAGCGCATACAGTTTTTTATCTTTATGCTGTTGTTTTAAATATTGGATTTCTTGCCAAATTTCATCTGACTGGACTGGAGAGCCACCAGGTGAATTGATATTTAAGACAACGGCTTTACTATTGTTGTTCTCGAATGCTTTCTTCAAAGATTTGATGGTGTCTTCGCTATTCACACTTTGTTTATCAGCAGCAATTGTGCCAATAATATCAACCACTGCGATATGTGAACCTGTAGTCGAACTGACATCTGTAGGGGCAGTGCTACAGCTTTTACCTAAAATTACCAAGATAAAGAGAAGATAAGCAAAGGTCAGTAGCTTGAAGAATATGCTCCAACGACGTGCGCGGCGTTGCTCTTCAACTGAAGCCAATACGGCTTTCTCAAGAATTTGCCATTCTTTTCCTGACTGCTTTTCTAAATTTTGTTGTGTAGTATGACTTTCGTTTTGTGGTTTAGGTGGCCAATCGGACATTTAAGATGATCCAATAATGAATAAAATTACTCCCATTATATACATGCAGGCGCAATAAACTATTTAAACCCTGTATTTTCGCCTATAATAATTACTGTTTTATATTTCTTATCCCCATAATGTTTAGGCAATGACTGATAAAACTTCAAAAACAATGACAGATCGCGTACTCCAATTTGTAAGTCGACAGCCTATTCAAATTTCTCGAATGATTGCCCGTTCACTCGCAGGTTTAGTGAACGTATTAAAAATTTCTAAAACATCACAAACCATTCGTCTCAATCTTGAAATTGCCTTGCCTGAACTGACTGGCCAGCAACGTGAATTGATTATTAAACATGCCATTCGAAATGAACTCATATCCTATTTTGAGTTCTTTAGTATTTGGGGCTCAGAAAATCAGAAAAACATCTCGCGGATTCACTCAATTACTGGTGAACAGTATTTACACAATGCGCTGGCTGAGAAAAAAGGGGTGGTATTAATTGTCCCACATTTTGGAACTTGGGAAGTGATGAATGCTTGGGTCGCTCAATTTACCGAAATGACAATTCTCTATAAACCTGTAAAAAATCCAGCAGCCGATAATTTCGTACGAAGTGCGCGCAGCCGTGAACAAGCGAATCTGGTTCCGACTGATGAAACAGGTGTACGACAAATTTTTAAAGCATTAAAACAAGGTGGAACGACCGTTATTTTGCCCGACCACACTCCCAATGTTGGTGGGGAACTTATCCCTTTGTTTGGCTTACCCTTAGAGTCTAGTAACTTAAGTGCAAAACTGATTCAAAAAACCAAAGCTAAAGCATTGTTACTATATGCTATTCGTAATGATACGCATGGCTTTGACATGCATATAGAACCAATCTCTGATGAAATTTATCAGGGTACGGCAAATGATGGTACACGAATCATTCATCATGAAATTGAAAACCTGATTCAACGTTTTCCAGAACATTATCATTGGAGCTATAAGCGCTTTAAAGCCAATCCAGCGCTACGCAATCTCTATAACTTACCTCATGAACAAGCCATGCAGTTGGTTACCGACATTAGACAACAGCAGACTAACGACTCAGCCAACGCTGCTGATCACGATAAAAATGCAATTGCATTGTTTGATCCTGAGTCTGAATAAATTGAATACTGCCCTTATTGGCTGTGTTATAGAGTGGAATGTTGAGCTCCTTTAATCGCTGTTGTGTCAGTTGACTCGGATGCCCATAACGGTTATTAAATCCCGCAGAGGCAATCGCAACTTTGGGTTTAAATTGTTTTAAAAAATCATAAGCCGAACTGTTTTTACTGCCATGATGACCTAACACCAGAACATCTACTTTTAGATCTGGATAGTCCTTTAAAATCTGATACTCTGCTTCCCACCCTGCATCTCCCATAAGTAAAAAATTGGCATACGGTTGGGCATTTTGCACTTGAATATAGAGTACACAAGAAAGTTCATTTTGATTATTGGGTACTTCAGTTAATTGCTGTTGTTGTGGTGATAACACCTGAATCTTAACACCATCTAATTGCCATACTTGCCCTGAATGACAATAATTGAATTGAGACTCAGGCATTACTTGAACCTGCTCATTACTGTAAATCGTTTGAATAGGCAAAGTTGAACGTAAAGAAAAGTATGAGCCGCTATGATCTTGGTCTAAGTGAGTCAATACCAACTGATCTAAATTAGATATTCCCCTGCTATTTAAAAAAGGACGGATGAGTTGCTGTCCTACACTAAATTTCTGCTCATCATAATGACCACCCATATCAATCATCATCTGCTGATCGTGGTTTTGTAAGAAAACAGCTTGCCCTTGCCCAACGTCTAGAATTTGTAATTCAAAAGGATGTTGTGATTCATCCAGTATAAAAATTGGTAAAAAGCAGACAATACTCCAACTTTTGGGCACGACTCCTCGAGGTAGAAATAAAATAATCAACCCGAGAGCCAGACCAGACATCACTGTCCAGTTCATGGCAATATTTTGTACCGTTGAACCGAATATCTGATCGCCAGTATTTAAGATTGAAAGTAAAAAAGACAGACCAAGATCATTCAATTTAAATAACAGAATTCCTAAAGGAGGAATAACCCACAAACACAAGGTTGCAATAATGCTCAATGGAACAACAAGGAGACTCAACCACGGTAACGCCAGCAGATTGCTGAAAGGTGCAATCCAGACCACCTGTTGAAAAAAGATCAACATTAATGGCAAGAGCGCTAAAAATATTTTCCATTGCGATTCAAACAATATGCCGATGTATAATTTAAGCTGTGCATAGCGCGTTAGCGTTAATTGCTCAGGTTGCTGTTGTAGGGTCTGATAAATTCTTAACAATACTAAACAGGCGCAATAGGACAACCAAAAGGCAGCGGACAGAATACTAAATGGATCGAGAAATAGCAGAATTGCAGCGCTAAGAAGCAGTACTTGCAAGGCTTGTAATTTGAATTTCGATAAAATCAATACAGCAAGAATACAACTGGTTAACAGCGTTCGTAATGCAGGGATTTCAAACCCAACAAAAGCGCTATACAGCAATACCCCTATACAAAATGGAATGACCAATAAATAGGGTTTGGGATAACGCAAATACCAACTCGGTGCAAAACGGATAATCAACCGATGAATCGCCCAACATAACAATGCCGCAAAGATCAAAACATGGGGACCAGAAATTGCCAATAAATGACTCAGTCCCATACGTTTAAACAGCTCTTCAACTTCAGGACTCAACAGACTTTGGTCGCCCGTTAACAAAGCCAAAAGTAACCCTGAATGATGTAGTGATTGCTTTTGCAATGTATTTCGCAAAGTTAATCTTTGCTGCTCAATAGCCAATAATATTTTTGCAACCATACGCTGCTGCTGCCTTACATAGGACATCAACCCCATAGCATAAAGCTGTTGCTCGGTTAGCTTTTCTGCACTTTGCACCTGAAATGCAGACATGATGTTCTGCTGTAAAAACCATTTTTCCTGATCAAATGCACCTGTAATCGCATAACTATGTGCAGGTAACACTTTTCCTTGCAATCGGTAATATTGCCCCAATTCAAGCGAAGTGTCCGATGATGGACGGATATAAGCTAACCATTTTACAGGTTGCTTTCGATTATTCAGTACAACAATCTGTTGTTGAACATGATTGGATTGAAGCTGATTCAATGATTTTACGTGCACAACTACTTCGGCAGGTCTTGCAGTCAGTTCACGTAAAGATAGACGCTGTGTTAACGCACTGTCCGCATATAAATAAGCCAAATTAAAACTAAACAAGCACAACAAACTCCGCTGTATGAATCGAATCAATTGCAGATTGAGTTGTGGAAATTTAAAGAGAAGACCTTGAACAATCAGCCAAACGATTGCCAATAAAACACAAGTTTGACCTGTCAGCGCCCAAACTTTCCCCATTCCTGCTATACCCAGAATCCAAGCGATCAGTACGTAATACATCATTATTTTTCATATTGTTTTTATAAGTGCCGCACATCATAAAGCCCACCGAGGTGGGCTTCAAGTACAACAGAATAATTTAAATTTTATTGAGGGTCGGCCCAAAGCCCATCTTGCATATGCAAAATAGAATCTGCCGTTTGTGCCAATTGTTCATCATGGGTCACAATTAACATTGCCATATTAAATTCTTGCCGTAAATCGCTGAGTAATTCAAAAATTTTAACTGCAGTTTTCCGATCCAAATTACCTGTAGGCTCATCTGCCATCATTAAAGCTGGTTTTGCCACCAATGCACGTGCAAGCGCGACACGTTGGCGTTCTCCACCAGACAATTCGCCCGGCTTATGCGTTAAACGATGCGATAGCCCAACACGGTTTAATAAATATTCTGCCTGTGCTTTGACGTCTTTATAATTCGTCCCTTCACGCAACATTAAAGGCATCGCAACATTTTCTAAAGCAGAAAATTCAGGCAATAAATGATGGAACTGATACACAAAACCAAGATGCTGATTCCGTAAATAACCCCGTTCGGCTTCACCCATATGGTCAAAACGTTGACCATTGAGCCAGACTTGCCCTTCTGTAGGACGATCTAATCCACCCAACACATGCAGTAAGGTACTTTTACCCGAACCACTTGACCCCACAATTGAAATAAACTCACCTGCATGGACTGTTAAAGATAAGCCTTTAATCACTTCAACCGTTGATTTGCCATCCGTAAAATGTTTGACCACATTCTTGGCTTCTAATACCACGTTACTCATAACGTAAAGCCTCCGCAGGTTGAATTTTAGCAGCACGTAACGCTGGGTAAATCGTCGCTAAGAAACTCAAAATTAAAGAGAGGCTGACAATAACCACCACATCTTGCCATCTTAAATAGGATGGTAAGTAGTTAATGAAATAGGCATCAAATAAATGTAAACCGAGTGTAGTATTCACCCAATCAATAAAACCACTGATTCCTGTTGCCAAAATAATACCCAAAACTGCACCAGCTACAGTACCAATAACCCCAATAACGGTCCCCTGCACCATAAAAATCTTAGTAATGGTGGCAGGTGAAGCGCCGAGAGTTCGCAAAATTGCAATATCTGCCTTCTTGTCAGTCACCACCATCACCAGTGAAGAAACAATATTAAATGCTGCAACCAATACAATCAGGAACAACAATAGGCTGACCATTGCCTTTTCCATCTGAATCGCACTGAACAAATTACCATGCGTATACGTCCAATCAGAAGCATAATAGTTACCAGGCAATTCGCGTACAATATCATTACTCACTTGTGGGGCAGCAAAAATATCATCCAGCTTTAAGCGAATCCCTTGTGCACCATCGGGTAGGCGAAGAAGCGTTGAAGCATCATTTAGTGCGATGTAACCCATCATCGAGTCGACTTCCGCACCAATACTAAAAATACCGACAATTTTAAACCGCTTGAAGCGTGGCACCACACCTGCTGGTGAAGGTGTCGCTTCTGGCAAGACCAAGGTAACACTATCATTCAAACCCAAGCCCAACGCATCCGTTAACTGCTTGCCTAAAACGATACCGAACTCACCTTTTTTTAATTGATCGATATTACCTTCGACCATGTGGTCTTGAATAATAGAGACTTTTTTCTCGTATTTTGGCTCAATACCTGTCACCATAAGACCAGAAACCTGACCATGGGCAGTGATCATACCCTGCAACTGCGTAAAGGGTGCAACACCTTTAACATGCTCATGCTGTTCAACTTTTTTTGCAAGTTCGGGCCAATCTGTTAAAATTTGTGTTGATGAAACAGTGGCTTGAGGTATCATGCCTAGTACACGGTTTTTCAATTCTCGGTCAAACCCATTCATCACAGATAAAACTGTAATGAGGACAGCCACACCTAATGTGAGACCGATCATTGAAACCAGAGCAATAAAAGAAATAAAGTGGTTGCTACGCCGTGCGCGAGTATATCTTAGCCCGATGTACAGCGAGATTGGTTTAAACATACCATCTAGTCCGAGGTAATACATTATGGAAAATTTACAGCATCAAAGCGCCTCAGCGGAACGTCGCGTTATGTCACGTATCGATGCTGCCTTGCGAATTAATTATCAGATTATTTCTGATGACGTTGCTCTTAATGATCCTTACGATCCAAATTTTGTCTTGCCCCGCTATTTTCTACTACTCGCAGAATTAGATCAATTTGATCTGGCATTAAACTACGAATTAGAACAATTAACTGAAAAAGATCAACAAATTGCTCGAATATTATCCTTATTCAATCAAAAATTAAACCTGATTACAGGGTCTTTATACGATGCAATTGTACAGTCCATGTTACCTGTACCCGAACATGTCAATTTTTCAGAGAGCGGGTTTAGTTTCCATAGTGATCGTGAAATTCAGGAAGGTACTTATATCCATGTCACTTTAAGTCATCCAGAAAACTTCTTTCATATTGCTGCGACTGCGCAAGTGGTATATAGCCGTGATGAAGGGAAAGGAAAATACCGTACAGGCGCATATTTCATTACCCTACATCCGCAAGATCGGGTCAAACTGGCTGAATGTGTCAGCTTTGAACAATCTCCCGACTAGACTCATGGACTATCTGGATCGCTTTAATTTAAGAGCGAGTTCTTTGCTCGCTTTTAAATCTCGATAAAAATAGATAAATAAACCGAACAATAAAATGCCCGCCCCCACAAAAACCATGAATGACAACATTTCCTGATTCAGTATTGCCCCAATCAACATCGCCAAAATTGGCGTCATGACGGTGGTTAATGAAATTGTGGTCGGTTGTAAGTTTTGTACCAATTTAAAATAACAAAACATTGCAATCAGGGATGCCATGATCACGGTATACAACAATGCCAACACCGATTTCATTTGTGGCATATGGGTGGGTACATACTGCCAAATGAAAGGAATTAAACACGCTGCCGCAATAGTTGAAATCAGAATCGATCCTGCTGCTTGTGCAATTGGATTAATGGGTGCATTAACTTTTTTAACCCAGAACATCGATAAAGCATAAATAAATACGCTCATCAGCATCAATAGAATGCCAATCGGATGTACATGCTGCTGGCTGCCTGTAAAGCAAATAATCGCTAAACCTGACACCGAAATGGTCATGCCCATCCATTGCAGACGATGTAAATGCTGCTGAAAAGCAAAGCGACCTATCAGCCCTGCCATAATGGGAGCTAGGCCAAACATTAAGGCAATCATCCCCGATGATAAATATTGGGTCGCCATATAGGTAAAAATTTGCGAACCAATAAAACTCGCGGCACCTGCGAAATAGCTTTGTAAGCTCACGCGATCAAATGGCAGACGAACTTTAAGAACATAAACTAGTCCCAAAGCCAACGGCAATGCAATAAAAAAGCGCAACACCAAAGCCCACATTAAATGTAAATCAGAAACACTCCATACAATGGCTAAAGGCGTTGTGGCCCAAATGAATACCAATAATGCATAAGTAGACGCCAAATTGGCTTTGGATGGCATAGTCAATTCCACTTAAACGCTGGTTTTGCGCTTTTGCTTTTGAATAGTTTGATCAAGACTGCTCGAAAATTCGCGTTTATCACGTTCTGAAATTGGCGGTGGCCCACCAGTTTGTACGCCCGCCCCACGCAAGGTGTCCATAAAATCACGTAAATGTAAGCGTGCTTTGACATTGGCCGTCGTATAAATTTCACCCCGAGGATGAATCGCAATTCCCCCGTTCTCAATCACCTGAGCCGCCAAAGGAATATCTTGTGTCACCACAATGTCATTGGCTTGCATACGCGACACAATTTCTTGATCGGCTGCATCTGCACCACTCATCACTTGTATGGAGTTAATACGTACCGAAGGCGTAATCCCCACGTTTTGATTGGCGACAAAGGTCACTTCTAACTGATAGCGATCTGAAGCACGTAAAATGACTTCACGTAAAATTTTTGGTAATGCATCAGCATCAACCCAAAGTTTAAAAGGCAGCACAGGCATCTACGATATTAAAAAATTCCACTCAGTGTAGCAAAAAGACAAGCATTACTCTGCTGTTCATTTTAAATATACTTGAAAAGTATAATATTATTAAAAAAGTAAATGAAAACAACTCGTTTATTTAAAATCTGGATAGTCACAAATATACAACATGCTTTCCCTTCTCAGTCCAGATTCATCACTTAGTTTATATTTTTATCCTTATTTTCATTCAGATAGACTTGAAATCTTCAAATCACCCTCGATTAATAGATTAAAGCCACTGAACATTCAAAATTGTGCTTATGAAAAATCAAAACAGACCAGAAATGATCAGCATCGAAGATCAAAACTTCGGTAGCCATGTAGAGCATTGGAATCTGCTGACAGAAAATCCAACCACTGAAGTTCCCAAATGGTTAGGTCTGGCACTTGATGCACCCATTATGCCGATGGGACTTTGCCGTGAAGAATGTGATATGGATGCATCTGTATGGCTCATTCAAGGTCCGAGCAAAGAAAAAGTACAACTATGCCAAGTCATTGCGGTGGAAAACAACAAACCTAAAGCGGTTAAAACTGCTTTTCCAAGTTTTGAAAGCCCCTACAAAGTCAAAGCCTCAATTGAGCGTATTATTACTTGTGAATCCAATACTCAAGCCGTACTGCGTTTAAATTTAGGCGACAACAGCATTGTCTATGCCTTTGATAGCCTCTATAGCGTGAATCATGATCAATACCAAAAAGATCAAACCTACTTAGTCCAATTAAATGCATGGGCCTATGAATTAGAAGCCGTTTCTGAGCATGAGCAACTGGTTGTAGATGATCCAGCTTCAATTAAGCACCATCGTGCTTTGAACGATATTCTTGCAGCCAATGACGGCATTGCACCTGCTAACCTACAAGAACAAATCGATGCTTGGGAACCTAAGTGTGAGGATGACAAAGCACCTGTCACAGTAGATTTCTCCAAAATGGTTGCTTATTTGTATGGCGAAAAAATGGGGCAGGAAGATGAAGCTTGGTTCCAAGGTAATATTGTTGGCAAAACCAGCCTACAATTTATGGGACAAGAATATACACTCTACGATGTCACGCTCATTCATGATGAAAATCAAGAAGCCACGCTGATTCGTATTGCGACCAAAGATGATCAATATAAACATTTTAATATTGGTCAATACATTCGTGGCAATATTTGGGTTCAAGTGAGTATTCACTCAAAAAATTAGTTTTTTCATTAAGATAGCGTTAAAAGAACGGAATACAGATCATCATTACTTAATCATGATCTGTATTCCGTTCTTTCGTATTTATTCTCATCAAAAGCATAGTCTCATATTTCTACTTATATTTTATCCACATTTTTTATTTTAAGATTCTTTTTTAAATTCAAATAAAGTAAAGTTATCCACAGTTTTAAATTTATTTACCCATTCATTCAAATTAAAATAAAAAAATAAATTAAAACATAGAGTTATTATAATATTAATTAAATATACGATTTATCTAATATGGATGATTTATTTAAATTAAAAATAGAACTGATGTGCGAATTAACGCCAATTAGTACTTTATTTAGTCAAATTTTTGTGCTTATAATATGAACAAGCAATTGGATTTAACGATAATATAGATCGGAACGAAATATCTATGAAAATCGTACAAGAAGAAAATTTACAGCGCGTTGAAACACAACTTGAACAACGCTACCCACTTGATATGATGTCATGCATTTTTTTTATTTTTGGCATGATGTCATCGGCTTATATTCTGCACCAGTTTATTCTTTAATTTTACGCTTAAAATAAAAAACCCATCTTATTCAGATGGGTTTTTGCATATTGGGATTAACCATTACGTTTTACGAAGTCATCCATAAAGTTAACCAATGCTTGTACCCCTTCTAAAGGAACAGCATTATAAATACTTGCACGCATGCCTCCGACAGAGCGGTGACCTGCCAAATTCAACAAGTGGTTTTCTTCAGCTTCTTTCAGGAATAACTTTTCTAAGTCAGGATTTGCCAAAGTAAAGGGTACATTCATGATTGAACGGTTAGCTTCTACAATTGGGTTTGCATAGAAGTCGCTAGAATCAATATAGCCATAAAGTAATTGTGCTTTTTGTAGATTCACTTGATGCATGGCATCTACACCACCATTTTCAAGTAACCATTCAAACACTAAACCAGACAAATACCATGCATAAGTCGATGGGGTATTTACCATAGAATCGTTTTTAGCTTGAGCAGAATATTTCAACAAACTTGGAATTTCTGGTTTCGCCTGATCCAATAAATCTTCACGAATAATGACCAGTGTTAAACCTGCTGGACCAATATTTTTTTGTGCACCGGCATAAATCAAACCGAATTTAGACACATCTAACGGTGCAGATAATATGCTTGATGAAAAATCAGAGACCAATGGTTTATCTGTTTCTGGAATACCAGCAAATTGCAAACCGCCAATCGTTTCATTATCTGCATAATGCACATAAGCAGCATCGGCTGATAAATTCCATTGACTTTGTGGCGTAATTGCAAGTTTGCCGTCAATTTTTGTTCCAGCTTCTACAACATGAATATCGCCATAACGTTGTGCTTCTTGCAGTGCTTTTTCAGACCAAATACCCGTATGGATATAGTCAGCTTTATTATTTTTACCCAACAGGTTTAATGGAATGGCAGAAAACTGTAATGATGCCCCACCCTGTAAAAACAAAACTTTGTAATTTTCAGGAATGTTCATGAGCTTGCGTAAGTCTGCTTCTGCTTTTTCTGCAACCGCAACATAATCTTTACTACGGTGGCTCATTTCCATAATGGACAGCCCTTTGCCATGCCAATCCAACATCTCTTGTTGAGCTTTTTCTAAAACGGCAGTAGGTAATGCAGCAGGACCAGCACAGAAATTGTACGCGCGCATGATTTTTCCTTTCAGAGGTGAAACACAATAAAATGATGGCATTTAATCATATCTTGCTCAGGCTTGCAGTAAATTATCCTGAAAATATTTCAATGCTATCGGGTATTTAAAGTCAAAACTTCAATAAAGATGGATTATTTTTTAGGTGGAATGGCTTTGATAAATGATTCAACATTCACTAAGTAACTGACTATACGTACAATTAATACTGAAATCACCACCATTGCATGAATCAACATTGCAGTTATTAAATAACAGCCAAATTAAAAATAACGCTAAACATGAATTTTTTCTTTTTAGGCTCAGCAAGATGTTGTTCTTTTAAATCTTTCAATAATTTTTCATCATGTATATCAATCCAGTGAAGTGTAGATTGAGCATACAAATTTTGGCTAAACACCCCACGCTGAAATGCCAACCACATTTGTTTTGGTTTTAAGAAAAAACCCGTCAAAAGTGCTATTCAATTCTTGATGCCAAGTATGGGATGATTCAACATAGAACCCGTTCCCAACGCACAAGCACTGACCTCACCCTCACCAATTCTGCCAAGACGATAACCTGTTAAAATATGGTATAAGTCACGATATTTTAGACATTTAGGTCTTACTGCAATATTCAGAAGTGGTGCAAGCAACCATGATAAACATGAACCGTACAAAGCTCTCGTTCCGCTTGGATCGGAGCAAAACCATTATTTTGATAAAATAAATCTAATACTTGATAAATACTCATCTGGTCTAATTGTCTTGATGCTAGGCACTTGCAAATTGGGAACATATTCAGTTATTAGTATTTTTATCTATGTAATTTTTTAAAAGTTTAAATTTATCGTATTATCTATTTACTGGAAAATGAGTCTAGCATCTGCAACACTCAAAATGTAAACGCGCTCGTTTACACCGATAAAATAAAGATCTGTATAATTCATTACAACAACAATGCGAGTTTGATTAATGCCACAGCGTTTTCAATTAAAATCAAGAAAATTAACGCTTAGGATGAATCCTATTTTTCCTGGTTTTATTTGCTTATGCACGAGTGTGTTATTTCTTCACCCAAGTTATGCAAAATCCATCAGCTATATAGAAGCTGAACAAAGCATACTGACTCAATCCTATAGCACTCAAGCTGCTCAAGCCTTACAACAATCTGCTCAACTGCAAGCCGAAGCAGTGAAAGGACTCGGGCTCCCGCGTATAGATTTAAATGTACGTGCTTATGCCTTCCATAATGAAGTGGATGTACCGCTAAACTCCTTAAAAAACAATCTAGATAATACGCTTACTCAAGGCGTGAATAATCAAATTGATCAATGGCAAAATAATAGTGGGATACCCAGTGAATATACGGATGCTTTATCGACTCTAAAAGATGGTGTCGGCAACGTCATTGATCGTGGCGTTGGATTAATTCCCAATGAGACGACGATCAATTTGGATGACCAAGTTATACGCCCGACCGTTTCAGTATTTATGCCTTTATATACTGGCGGACTGACCACTAGCGCCAAACAAATGGCAAAAATTCAGTCCGAACGCAGTGTCATCAATAATAAACAGCAACAAGACCTTCAGCGTTTCGAAATTATTCAGGCTTATTTTAACTCGCAGCTACAAACACAATTATTAGCGGCAAGCCGTTTTAATACTCAAGCGATGCAAAGCCATTATCGAAATGCACTGAAATTAGAACAACAAGGCTTTATTAGCAAAGGACAACGGATGCAATTTGAAGTTGCTAAAAACAATGCTGAACGTTTAGCACAAAATGCCCAAGCCAACCTACAAGCCAGCTTGTTTCAGTTGAATAATCTCCTGCAAAGCAGTGAAATAACAGAATTAAGTACGCCTCTTTTTGTCAATACAACCCAAAATCATTCGATTAATCAATTATTAAAGAGTTACCCTGAACAATCCTCTCTGGTTCAAAAGCTGCAAAAGGACACCGAGCTTGCTGGGGTAAAAGTAAAAGCGGAATCGGCAGCCAAAAAACCGACTGTATTTGCCTTTGGTGAATACAGCTTAGATGAACATCAAAACTGGATTGTTGGTGTTGCCGCTCAGTACAATTTATTTTCAGGCATCGACAAACAAAAAAATATACAAGCTGCTGAATTACAAAGATACGCTTTACAGTTAACCACCCAGCGTACTAAACAAGAAATCGAAAATATGATTTATAAATCATATAGCGAGCTTGAAACCGCTCAACAAAGCCATGCTCTACTGCAACAGAACATGCAAGCTGCTCAAGAAAATTTACGCATTCAAACACTTTCCTTCAAAGAAGATATGGGCACAGCCACACAAGTAATTGATGCTCAAAATGCCATGACCGCTCTTAAATCTGAAATGGCACTAAATGCGTATAAATACGTCATGTCATTAGCCACTTTATTACAAAGCCACGGTTCTATCGCTGAGTTTCAAAGCTATGTAAATCAAAAAAATACGCAATATATTCGTTAACTTTAATGGGGAAACCACATGAATCAAGATCAATCAACACCTGATCAAGAACCTAATGCTTCCTCATTGGAGGAAAAAAATACAAGGAAAGCTGAAACTGATCTATCAGAGCAACTGACCGAAAATAACACTGGGACAGAAAATTCAGCAGAACACTTAAATGATGTCTCTGAAAAAGTGACTGATCCAACATCTAAAACTAAACTTCTGAAAAGCGTGGGTATTATCCTAGCCATCTTACTGCTTGGGTTAATTGCATTTGGTTTGTGGAAAAGCTACCAACCCAAGATGGTTGAAATACAAGGGAGAGTTGAAGCGGAAACCCTGCATATCAGTACCAAAATACCAAGCCGAATTGAAGAACTCTATGTACATGATGGTGAAAAAGTTCAAAAAAATCAGCCTCTCGTACGTTTGTATAGCCCAGAAATTGATGCTAAAAAGCAACAGACACTCGCTGCTTTGCAATCGGCTCTAGCACTGCAATCGACAGCTGATCGAGGCTCACAACAAGAGAATATTGATACCCTTTTTGCCAACTGGCAAGCAGTGAAAGCTCAACAAGACTTGGCACAAACAACCTACCAACGTGGAGCCAAACTCTTTCAGGAGGGTGTTATTTCGCGTCAGCGTCGTGATGAAATGCAGGCTGCTGCACAATCCGCTGCTCAGTTGACTGAAGCTGCCTACCAACAATATGCTCGGGCAAAACGCGGAAGTACAACCGAACAAAAATCCACAGCAGACGCACAGGTTGAAATCGCCAAAGCTGCTGTTGCGGAGGCGAATGCGCTAGATGCTGAAACAAAATTATTTTCACCCGTAAATGGTACAATTTCTAAAACCTACGGCAAAGTCTCTGAATTAGTCACGATAGGTGTGCCTGTCATGAGTATTATTTTAGATGATGAGCTGTGGGTGAGTTTAAATGTCCGTGAAGATCAGTATGCTCAGATCTATCAAGCCAAAACATTGGAAGGTTTTATTCCCGCTTTAAATAAAACTGCGCAATTTAAAATTGAGAATATTGATGCAGAGGGCGAGTTTGCGACTATAAAAACGACTCGACAAACGGGGGGTTACGACATACGTAGCTTTAAGCTCCACTTAACACCAAGCACACCCATTGCAGATCTTAAGGTTGGCATGAGTGTGATATTTAAAGTCAAAGAGCAATCCTGATGTGGGCTGGTCTCTGGCGTGAACTTCGCTATTTAGCCACACATAAATGGGACTTGTGTTTAGTTACACTCGCCCCGCTATGTGTGATTGTGCTATTTAGCTGCATGTTTGCGCAGGGAAAGCCTGAACATTTACCGATTGCGATTATTGATCAAGACCAGAGTAGTCTGAGTCGAAATATCAAAAAATATTTATCCAACAATCAAAGCTTGGCTATTTATACCGTAACGCCTGATTCCAATGAGGCTGAACGCCTACTGAATGAAACAAAAATTTGGGGCTATGTACTTATTCCAGAAGGTGCCGAACAACGGCTAGTTCAAGCGAAAGATGCAGAAATTGCACTCGCATTTAATCAAAGTTACTTCAGTATAGGAAATTCTATTTCTTCAGCCATGCTCAGCAGTACTGTGCAAGCCATGGCAAATTACATGGGACAAAATTATTTAGAAAATAATATTCCCTATTTAGACTTCCCTACCCCTAATGTGAAAATCTCGCCACTCTATAATCCGAGTCTCAGTTACGAATTTTATTTAGAACCTTTTGTCATTCCTGCTGTTCTACATTTATTGCTCTGTTGTTGTGTGGCTTTTTCCGTAGGTCAGGAATTTCAATTTAAGTCTGCAAAAAATTGGCTGAAATCTTCAACTATATGGACAGCATTACTCAGTAAAGTGCTTATTTATGTTCTTATTTTCAGTATTTGGACATGGTTGTGGATGTTCTGGCTCATAGAAATTCGAGGGTGGTTTGTGGCTGGTCAACTCTGGCTATTACTTCTAGCTCAGTTTTTATTTTATTTTGCCTATGCTTTAATTAGTGCAACTGTAGTATTAGCTACCCATAATTTGGCCAAAACTTTTGGCTTTATTGCGGTATATGGCGGTTCATCCTTAAGTTTTGCAGGTGTGACACTCCCCTTAAATAATGCCCCTGCATTTACCAAATTTTGGGCGAATATTATTCCATATACCCCTTATGCCAAGCTACAGACTGAACAATGGGTCATTGGTAGTCCTGTACAACTTTCATTCATCCCTTTAGCAATTCTGAGTTTTTATTGTCTCTTCTATTCGATAACTTCTTTCCTGTTATTAAAAAAGCGTAGTGTAGAGGTGCAGGAATGAAACAAAAATTGAAGTCATTTATTTTTTACTTTGTAAAAACATTCAAAGATATTGCAAAGAATAGCTCTATTCTCACGACGATGGTGCTTTCTATCTTCTTTTATAGTTTTTTCTACCCAACAGCCTACAAAGCACAACATGCTCAAGCTTTACCTATCATTATTGTGGACGAAGAACAAAGTACATTAACCGCCAGTATCATTAATGCAGCGAGTAACAGCCCAAATATTCAGGTTCGTGCTGTGACAGGAAATTTTGCTGAAGCGGAAACTTGGGTAAAGCAACAACGTGCCGATGGCATTTTACTATTACCTGATAATTTATCTAATAGTATTCATCGGGGTGAAGTTGGTGGGGTTGGATTATATTTAAGTGCTGCTTATTTTTTAAGAACTAAACAAATTGGTTTGGGATTGGCTACAGCCATTGAAAACACCTTAGCAGAACGCGCAGAAAAGTTTGGACAGATTTCACATTTTTCTCCCGTCCTTTCAATTCACCAAATTCCATTATTTAATACACTTTCAGGCTATGGCAGTTATATTTTTCCAGCGATTGCCCCATTAATTATTCATCAAACCATTGTATTGGGCTTATGTATGCTGGTTGCAGGTTATCGCAACTTAAATTGGCGGAGCAAAACAACTGAGTTTTGGGGATTATTTGCTGCTGCGCTAAGCATAGGTTGTTTGGGCTGCTTTTATTTATTTGGTTTTACCTTCTGGCTCTATGACTATCCACGTGGCGGAAATTTTTGGGGCATGCTGATTGCTGTCCCAATTTTTATAAGCAGTGTGATTGGGCTGAGTCTTGTCTTGGCTTCTTATCTTGATATTCCCGAACGTGCAGGCCATGTTATTGTCTTCACCTCTATCCCCCTATTTTTACTTTCGGGTACAGCATGGCCACATGCCGCTATGCCGCAATGGATGCAATACTTGGGTTCAGCCTTACCATCCACTCAAGCCATTCAAATGTTTATTCAATTGAATCAGATGGGTGTACCTACGCAAATGGTTATACCTAAGCTCATTTATCTGAGCGTTTTTGCGGGTGTCTGTTTAAGCTGGGCATATTATCGTTTATGTAACACACGCAACTAGTCACTTATTCATCATTTTTATTCTACAAACTAATGATGAATTTAAATACAATCGTATTATTAAATAAAACAGTCCAAACAATCACCAATCAACAATAATAAATTAAAAAAAGATCGCTCATTCTTCACAATAACTTCACAATAGCCACCTTCCATCTGCCAGCATTCTTCTTTTTTCATGCCACCGCATCTTGATGCAGCATAAGAGTTCTTGCAGATATTTTTTTGCCCCTAATTTTTTTTCTGAGCTAAGTATGAAAAAAATTAAGATAAGCCTTGCATGGCAAATTGTAATTGCACTCATTTTAGGTATACTTTTAGGCTCTTTTCTGCACTATTCTCCTGAATATCGTGATGCCTTTGTAACTAATTTATTGAGCCCACTCGGTTCAATATTTATTAGCCTCATCAAAATGATTGTAATCCCACTTGTGGTTTCAATGCTTATTCTAGGCATTGCAAATACAAGTCATGGGACCAATGTCGGTCGACTTGGTTTCAGAACTATTCTATATTTTGAAATCATTACAACCATTGCCATTATTGTTGGCTTGGTTGCTGCAAATGTATTCCAGCCAGGTGCTGGTATTGATATGTCGACGCTAACTCAAGTCGATATTTCTAAATATCAAGAAACCAGTCATGAAGTTAGCCAACATTCTCATGGTCTAGTACAAACCATTTTGTCGCTAATTCCACCGAACTTCTTTGCTGCATTAACTAGCGGTCAAATGCTACCGATTATTTTCTTCTCGGTATTGTTTGGTATTGGTTTAGGTTCTTTATCTAAAGAAACGAAACAACCGCTGATTCAGGTATTGCATGGTGTTTCTGAGACAATGTTCAAAGTTACACACATGATCATGAAGTTTGCGCCTTTAGGTGTATTCGGCTTAATCGCTGCGACCGTTGCAAACTTTGGTTTTAGCTCGTTACTTCCATTGGTAAAACTTGCAGTATTGGTTTATGCAGCTATTTTCTTCTTCACTTTTATTGTACTAGGGCTGGTTGCCAAAATTTGCGGATTCAGCATTTGGACCATCATCAAAATCTTAAAAGATGAATTGATTTTAGCTTACTCAACTGCCAGTTCAGAAACCGTACTTCCACGTATTATGGAAAAAATGGAAGCTTATGGCGCGCCAAAAACAATTACCAGTTTTGTTATTCCAATTGGCTATTCATTCAATTTGGATGGTTCAACACTGTATCAAAGTATTGCCGCGATTTTCATTGCTCAGCTCTATGGCATTGACTTAAGCTTGGGTCAGCAAATTATTTTAGTACTTACTTTAATGATTACCTCTAAAGGCATTGCAGGTGTACCTGGTGTTTCTTTCGTGGTGCTATTGGCGACTTTAGGCAGTGTTGGGATTCCACTTGAAGGTCTAGCATTTATTGCTGGTATTGACCGTATTTTAGATATGGCGCGTACTGCATTGAATGTCGTTGGTAACGCATTAGCTGTTCTTGTCATCAGTAAATGGGAAGGCCAATTCGATACGGAAAAGCAAAAGAACTACAATGTACAACTGAATGATACTTTGTAATTTAAATTGCATATAAAAAAGGACGCTGCGGCGTCCTTTTTTATTTAACATCGCTTTTGATTATTCAATTTTCTCGCCAAATACTGACACGCTAATGTCTCGAATTTTACTACTGCCATTGGGTTTATCAAAACTCACGTCATACTGTACTAAGTTTTTATCATAGGCATATTCATAGGTCACGGTATATTTACTTGGCTGATTGCTTTCATTCAGTAATTTTTTTGACACGATTTTCTTGGTTTTATAATTCTCTTGAGGCAAGCCACGTGCAAATTTTTGCATGTTTTTCTGATCACCTTGATAACGTGCTTGCAACTCAGATTCAAAATGCGTCATCAATTGGTCAAAATTCTGCGCACGTAAATCATCATAGGCCTCTTGTGCAACCTGTACTTGCTGTGGACTAGGATCTGGAATATTGGCCTGCTGTCCCAGTTTATCGCATCCACTGAACACCAATACCGATGCTAAAATCGCATATTTCATCTTCATCATCGTTCTTTTCCCATTATTTATGCAACAAATCATATAGAAAAAGGACGCCTAAGCGTCCTTTTTCTTTAGATCATGACTTATTCTTCTTCAGATTCATTCAAATCTGATTCATTTTCAGTTTCATCTACAATCATTTCTTCATCAACTAACTTTTCATTAGCCAATACTGATTCTATAGTTTCGATTTCATCTTCTTCTACAGCATCAATCGCTTCTACACCCACCAATGTTTCATCTTCACCTAAACGAATCAAACGAACACCTTGTGCATTACGGCCTGTTTGTGCAACTTCTGAAGCGCGAGTACGCACTAAGGTACCCCCATCTGAAATCAGCATCAATTCTTTGGTTTCATCAATAGAAACTGCACCGACCAATTCGCCATTACGCGCTGAGGTCTTAATGGCAATTACCCCTTTCCCACCGCGTTTTTTGGTTGGGAAATCACCGACTGGTGTACGTTTACCATAACCGTTAGCAGAAGCACACAGCACTTCACCTGTTTCAGGAACGACCACTAAAGATACGATACGGCTAATGAAGTTTGCATCTATTGCATCATCTTCATCCGATTCAACTTCTTCTGACTCCTCTGCTTGAGCCGAACCAATCGTGACACGCATACCGCGTACACCTTTGGCAGAACGACCCATCGCACGTACATCAGTTTCAGCAAAACGAATTGCTTTACCTTCATTTGAGAACAACATAATTTGCTGTTCGCCATCCGTAATCGCGACACCAATTAAGGTATCTTCTTCATTCAGTTCAATTGCACGTAAACCATTTGAACGTACATTACTGAATTGTTCCAGCTCTACACGTTTCACGGTGCCTGACGCAGTTGCCATAAATACAAAGAAGTTTTTACGTAACTTTTCAGTCAATTCTGCAAATTCAGCAACAATTTCATCATCCAGATCTGTTGCAGAAAGCTCGACACCCAACTCTTTTAAGTGTTTACGCAATGCATCTGATAATTCATCCGCATCTTCAGCCAATCCATCAAATGATGCTTTTAACGCGTCATAATGCGCTTCGATGATACTGTTTTCACGTAGTTTCACCACATGAGCACGAACGAAAGCTTTAAAGTCGGCTAAACGATCTTTAAATTTCTTCGGTGCATCAATTACAGGTAAAATTGCCGTAATCGTTTCATCTGCCTCTAACGGAAGTAAGTTCACCATTGGGCGACCTTTTGCACCGCGAGAAGCTTGTGGCACTTCAAACACTTTCAGACGATACACTTTGCCCACATTGGTAAAGCATAAAACCGTCGCATGGTTTGAGGTGACAATCAGATGTTGGATGTAGTCATCTTCTTTCATAGATGTTGCAGACTTACCACGTCCGCCACGGCGTTGCGCAGCATAATCAGACAATGGTTGAGTTTTCGCATAACCTGTTTTCGAAACAGTTAATACGACTTGTTCTTCTGGAATTAAATCTTCACGAGAGAAGTCAATACGCGATTCTACAATTGCCGTACGACGTGCATCGCCATATTGCTGAAGAATCAAAGCCAATTCTTCTTTAATCACAGCCATCAACAAATTAAAATCGTTCAAAATTGCTGTTAATTCAGCAATTTGCCCCAAAATCTCGGTGTATTCGGCATGAAGTTTATCTTGCTCTAAACCTGTTAAACGGTGCAAGCGTAGCTCTAAAATCGCACTGACTTGGGTCGGTGACAAACGATACATATCGCCATCTAAACCAAATGGACGGCTTGGATCTTCACCTTCAATTTCTGCTGGACGGACAGAAACTGAGCCTGCTTTCTCCAATAATGCAACTACACCACCCGCTGACCATTCGCCCGCTTGTAAACGCTCACGTGCTTCGGCAGGGTTAGCAGAAGTTTTAATGGTTTCGATAATGGCATCGATGTTCGCCAAGGCAACCGTTAAACCTTCTAAGATATGACCACGTTCACGTGCTTTACGTAATTCGAACATGGTACGGCGAGTTACCACTTCTTGACGGTGGCGAATAAATGCCGCAATGATATCTTTAAGATTCATTAATTTTGGCTGTCCGTTGTCCAGACACACCATGTTAATGCTGAAAGAATTTTCGAGTTGCGTATTCAAGAATAAGTTGTTCACCACAACTTCAGCATTCTCACCACGTTTTAAATCAATGGCGATACGCATCCCGTCTTTATCAGATTCGTCGCGTAGTTCTGAAATACCTTCGAGTTTCTTCTCTTTTACCAACTCAGCAATACGCTCGATAGTTCTCGCTTTATTGACTTGATATGGAATTTCAGTGAAGATAATGGTCGTACGACCTGTTTTTTGATCTTCCTCAAAGTGGTATTTACCACGGATATGCAAACGACCTTTACCTGTACGGTAAGCATCTACAATACCCGATTTACCATAAATAATGCCGCCAGTCGGGAAATCTGGACCCGAAATATGCTGCATTAAACCTTCGATACTGATATTTGGGTTTTCAGCATAAGCCAGACATGCATTCACGACTTCAGTCATGTTATGTGGCGCCATATTGGTCGCCATACCTACTGCAATACCTGTCGCACCGTTAATCAACAAATTCGGAATACGCGTTGGCATCACTTGTGGGATACGTTCTGAACCGTCGTAGTTGTCTTCCCAGTCTACGGTATCTTTTTCAAGATCCGCCAGAATTTCATGGGTAAGCTTTTGCATACGAACTTCGGTATAACGCATTGCTGCTGCACTATCACCATCGACAGAACCGAAGTTACCTTGACCATCCACAAGCATATAACGCAAACTAAAATCTTGCGCCATACGAACAATAGTTTCATAAACAGCAGAATCACCATGTGGGTGATATTTACCAATTACGTCACCGACAACACGGGCAGACTTTTTGTATGCTTTGTTGTAGTCATTACCCAATTCGTGCATTGCAAAAAGCACACGACGATGAACAGGTTTTAGACCATCTCGTACATCAGGTAAAGCGCGTGATACAATCACGCTCATTGCATAATCCAAATACGAGTGCTTGAGTTCATCCTCAATGGCAATCGGTCTAATTTCCGATACGCTCATGCATACTCCTTGTTATACAAGCAGGAATTCTGCCCGCATTTATATCTTAAATCTTGCAAAAATTTAACTCAGGGGATTGAGCTAAAAAACTAAAATACAGCCGTAAATTATAGCATAAAAGGCTCACTAACAGGGAGTTTAGTAATCTGAAAAATAGCATTTTTTTACAATAAAAAGTTTATTAGAATTAATAAGTTAAAAATCTAATTTTCTACTTTTTGACGAACAGAATAAACGCTTATTTTTTAATCTAAAATAACGTTATTTCTAATAAAAAAAGTCAGCGTAAATTAAAAACCATCATTTATAGAAATGGGCATTTTCTCTTTGGAAAAAAATTAAATCCAACTCTAACGATTTACCGGTCAGTTGAAAAACCATGCTATGCATCTGTCCTCGATGATGAGTTTGATGATTAAATAGATGCGCTAATATCTCGATTAACGGTTCAGTATAAGCCTGACCACGACGAATGTAGGTAATAAGCCTGTTAAATGCAGCTTCATCATATTCATTGAGAAAGCCAATTAAACGCTGATCATGCTCAAACCTCGCAGGGATCAACGCACTGATCTGAGGGTAAAGGATCTCATCTAAGGCGTAATTGGAGGCCACTCCCCCCTTAATACGTTCAAACCAAAGTAAATCACCTACCAGTAGATGATTTGCCGTTTGCATAAGCGATTTGAAATAGGCTGTGCAATCTTGATTTAACTGTTCTTCTGTTAGCGTAGTTAAAATAGAAAATAACTTCTGGTTTGCCCACTGATTATAATGAGCTAACATTAGAAAATAGGTTTTAAAGCTATAATTCATCTACAATCCTCTGTTTATTTGTTGTTATTTTTTAACACAAAAAAACGCTCCTTTCGGAGCGTTTTTTATTCAAACACAAGTTCAGAAATTAGATTTTAGATACTAATTCAGGAACAACAGTGTTCAAGTCACCCACTAACCAGTAGTCAGCAACGGCATTGATTGGCGCTTCTTCATCTTTGTTGATCGCAACGATCACTTTAGAGTCTTTCATACCCGCCAAGTGCTGAATCGCACCAGAAATACCTACAGCGATATATAAGTCAGGCGCAACGATTTTACCTGTTTGACCCACTTGCATGTCGTTTGGAACGAAGCCAGCATCAACCGCAGCACGTGAAGCACCTTGTGCAGCACCCAGCTTGTCAGCTAATGGGTCAAGTACTTTATGGTAGTTCTCACCAGAACCTACACCACGACCACCAGAAACAACAATACGAGCAGCCGTTAATTCTGGACGTTCAGATTTCACGATCTCTTCAGATACAAACTTAGAGATACCTGCATCTTTTGCTTCGCTTACAGCTTCAACCGCAGCAGCACCGCCTTCAGCAGCGACAGGATCAAACGCTGTACCACGAACTGTACCCACGATGATTGCTTCGTCAGATTGAACTGTTGCAATCGCATTACCTGCATAGATAGGACGCTTGAACGTATTTGCAGATTCAACCGCAATGATGTCAGAAATCATGCTCACGTCTAACAGTGCAGCCGCACGTGGAAGAACGTTTTTACCCGTCGTTGTAGACGTTGCAAGGATATGTGAATAACCTTTGCCTAACTCAGCAACTAAAGCAGCAACGTTTTCAGCCAATTGGTTTGCATAAGCAGCGTTGTCAGCAAGTAATACTTTGCTTACACCAGCAACTTTAGCCGCAGCGTCAGCAACTGCTTGCGCGCCAGAGCCTGCTACCAATACAGTGATATCACCACCGATTTTTTGTGCCGCAGCAACAACGTTTAAAGTTGCACCGTTAAGTGTCTTGTTGTCGTGCTCAGCGATAACTAAAATACTCATGATTTTATCCTTCTGTATTAGATCACTTTCGCTTCGTTTTTCAATTTTTCAACAAGCTCATCAACAGATTTCACTTGTACGCCCGCTTTACGGTCAGCAGGTGGTTCAACTTTAACTGTTTTAAGCTTAGTTGCTGTAGAAACACCAAAATCAGCCGGTGACTTAGTATCAAGCGGTTTTTTACGCGCTTTCATGATGTTTGGAAGAGCCGCATAACGTGGCTCGTTCAAACGTAAGTCAGTGGTAATGATTGCTGGAAGTGACAATTCAACAGTTTGTAAACCACCGTCAACTTCACGAGTCACTTGTACTTTGTCGCCATCAACTTTAACTTCAGATGCGAACGTACCTTGACCTGCACCTAAAAGTGCACCAAGCATTTGACCTACTTGGTTAGAGTCGTCATCAATTGCTTGTTTACCAAGAAGGATTAATTGTGGTTGTTCAGCTTCAACAACACCTTTAAGGATTTTAGCAACTTCCAAAGCACCAAGTTGGCTGTCATCAGCTTCAACCAAGATACCGCGGTCAGCGCCAAGTGCCATTGCAGAACGAATTTGTTCTTGAGCTTCTTTAGGACCAATAGAAACAACGATGATTTCTGAAACAGTTCCTTTTTCTTTTAAGCGAACCGCTTCTTCCACTGCGATTTCACAGAATGGGTTAATTGACATCTTAACGTTAGTAAGGTCTACCCCACTATTGTCCGGTTTAACGCGAACTTTAACGTTGGCATCAACCACACGTTTTACAGCAACAAGAGCCTTCATGTAATCCTCGGCTGTTTTAGCAAAAGTAAAAGTTGAGAAAAGTTAGATTAACTCTTCACATAAAATTTTTTAGGTGTCCTATCTTGCAATTGTATGGCATTTCGGTCAAGTCACAATTACTGAATCCACTGTAAAAATGCGTAAAAATGGCTGAACGTCGCGTTCAAATTTTTATTTGCATGAATTTTAATTCTAAAATAGCAGTTTTAGTGCTCTAATTTTAGACATTGATTTTTATTATTTTTTTACTTTATTTACTACATAATTATTTCTGATCAATGACTTAAATTTCTGCTTTATCTGTTTGAGCAAGTGACCAAGCATGGCTGCAAAATCAAACAAATGACTTGTCAGTTTTGACAGAACCATATTCCTGATTAAAATTTTATTCCCTAGCCACGTTAAAGCAGCCGTCCAATCAAATTTATTGCTCCGACATGATAAGAAATCTGCTGTTGTACATATAAAAAAGCATGCCAATCAAGAGCATGCTTTTTAGTTTCAATTAATTGGCGATCAACCAACTCGCAGCCAGCATGAGTAAACCACCCGAACCCGCATCAACCCATTTTTGTTTTTGAGCATCTAATTGTGCATTTGCAGTAATTTTAGCAATCACAATACTTAACCCACTATATACCACCAAGCATAAGCCTATAAAAATGGACGATAAAATGAGACCTTGTGTGACAGTATTTTCTGCATTGCGCATAAACTGTGGCAAAATTGCAAAATAAATCAGCATGCCTTTTGGATTTAACAATGAAGTTAAAAAGCCTTTAGCGATTGGACTACCCGCAGATGCTTTGGGCACATGCAAAGATTTGCTGTTAAAAACAGCACGAAATAAACTAAAAGCCAAATATAAAAGATAAGCGATCCCTAACCAGCGGATTGTTTCGAACAACATCGGGAAAGAAACCAATATTGCAGCGATGCCCAAGGCAACCAAGACCGAATGCACCATATAGCCCATACAAACCCCAAGAGTCGCCATAAAGCCCGCTTTTACACCTTTCGCCATCACTTGCGAAAAAATAAATAGCATGTCAGGCCCTGGAGTACACACCAGTGGTAGAACGGTCAACGCAAAGAGTAAATATACAGACATATCCTTTCCCCTTTCGAATATAGACTGAAAGTGAAAATTAGTATCTGCGAATTTATACAAAATAGGATTGCAAATATTCTATAATTAGCTCCATATTTCGAATTTAATTCTATTTTATGAAATCATCTTCCAAGAATATTTTAATCAAGCTAGATCGGATTGATAAAAGTATCATTCGAGCCTTACAACAAAATGGTCGAATCCAAAACAATGATTTGGCTAAAGAAGTTGGGCTATCTCCTTCTTCCTGTTTAAGACGGGTCAAACTGTTGGAAGAAGCTGGGGTAATCCAGAACTACACCACTGTAGTCGATCCTCAAAAGATTGGCTTCCAATTGATTTTATTTTCACGTATTTGGTTGGTCGGACAAGATGCTGAAACGATTGATCGTTTTATTGAAGCAATGAAAGAACTGCCTCAGGTCATGGAGTGTTATATTATTTTGGGTGAATGTGATGCCATGCTCAAGGTTGTCGTCCCTGATTTGGAAAGTTATCGAAAATTTCAGTCTACACATTTGACTAAAAAGAATGGCATTACCAGTGTCAAAACTGATTTGCCTAGCCAAATTATTAAGCAAAGTTTTCAACTTCCGCTTGAAGATTTATAAGAGTTGCTATGCAGAATTCTCTAGAAAGTACGCGCTTAATTTTACGTCCGTGGCAAGAGACTGATCGGTTGCCATTTTATCAACTCAATGCAGATCCTGCTGTGATGCGTTATTTTCCCAAATGCTTGACTCGGACTGAAAGTGATCTGCTTATCGATAAATGCCAAGCTTTAATTGAACAACAGGGCTGGGGCTTTTGGGCAGTCGAATTAAAATCTGAACAACGTTTGATTGGTATGACAGGATTGCATCATCAACCTGATCAATTTAGTTTTTCACCGTGTACCGAAATTGGCTGGCGTTTGCACAAAGACTATTGGGGTCAAGGCTATGCGACTGAAGCAGCTCAACTTGCATTGTGTTTTGCCTTTCAAACCCTCAATTTAAAGGAAGTCGTTGCGTTCACAGCATCCATTAATCATCCTTCACAAGCGGTTATGCAACGATTGGGCATGCAATATCAACAAGAATTTTTACACCCCGCCCTGACTGCCGAGAGTATTTTGCAAAAGCATGTGCTGTACGCCATTCATCAGCATGAATTTAGCTCAGACGTGCGCATTGCCTAAAAAGTCGCGATGTACATGACTCAGTTCGATCAATTCATAATGGGACAAATCGAAAATCTCCCAGACCAATTGAAAATCATCGGTTGTATCCATAATTGGAATAAAGTTTGCAGATACATTCCACGTTGTACCATCCCAAACATAACATTTACGAGTCTCCTGTTGCACCGCTTGCACCATGCCAGAGGTATTAATCCCTTCAATCACGGAATTTTCTGGCAATAGAGGCTGCACTTCAGGTAAGCAATATTCAATAAAATGTTTAATCTGACGCAAACCATATCCTGCAAAAATATCCTTTTGCACTGAATTTAATTGATCATATTTTTCTTGTATATTCGAAATCATGGCTTGCATTCCTCTTTCATTTAACACTCAAAATTCGCAATCGGTATATTTATGCTCTACCGCATGCCATGCGACACTTATACTTCACCTTTTGATTTTTTATTATTCTACAATAGTACAAATAGGCTCCTTTTCATTTTACTTATGTAATGGCTAAAGCAACTTCTGTACCAGAGTAAAATCATTCAGACATATATCTACATTGAAATTGTTACTGTTTTTTGAATTGAGCACGCGGATGTGCTTGATCGTAGACATTGGCCAGCCGATCAAAATCGACATGGGTATATATTTGGGTGGTACTTAAATTACTATGCCCCAACATTTCCTGTACTGCTCTTAAATCACCGCTATTTGAAAGCATATGACTTGCAAAACAATGTCTTAATAAATGCGGATGTAAATCGACACTCACCCCTGCACGTTGTGCCTGAAACTTAACCCGATTTTCAATTTGTCTGGCGCCTAGTGGATTGCCTTTACGACTAATGAAGACATGCGCATCAGGAACAAAATCACCATGCCACAATGGATACAACTTTAGCCAATCCATTAACGCATCTCTGGCTTTGGAACCAAAGGGAACTACACGGGTTTTGTTACCTTTACCCGTAATCCGCAATAAAAGCCGATTAAAATCAATGTCTTTAATTTTAAGGCTTTGTACTTCTGCTAAACGTAAGCCACTGGAATACAATAATTCTAAAATTGCCTTGTCACGCAGCCACAATTCTTGATCTGACTCTTTTTCAGGTTCAGTCTGATCTAAAATTTGCTGAATGGTTTCAATATCCACCATACCCGGCAAGGGTCGCGGTTGGCGCTTTAATTGGAAATCATCGGATGGATTAAACGTCAGATAATTCCCTTCTTTTGCCCACTTCATAAACTGACGAATCGCAGATAATAACCGCTGCAAACTACTTGAACTTAACTGGTGTTGCTCTACTTTGACAGCCAAATATTCGCGTAAATCTGACGTTTCGATATCTTGTAACAGCAGTTTTTTCTGATCACAAAACTGTAAAAAATCACCAACATCACGCTCATACGCCAGTAAAGTTAATTTAGACTGATTTTGTATTTCTCGTGCTTTCAGCCACATGGCGAGTAACTGTTGGGATTCTACAGACATCATACCCACCCTAAACCTGAAAATTAAAATGAATTAAATACTGCTGAATGTGTGCTGCAACTTCTTCTGCATAGTGTTCTGCAAAAGCATGATCACCTCCATGAATAATATGAAGTTCAGCTTGCGGGAATGTTTGCTGCAAAGCCTGTCCAACGGCGATTGGGCTAATCGGATCTTGATCTCCCCACAATAACAATATTGGTATCCTGATCTTTTCAAGGTGTTGAGATAAATCTATCTGCGTAGCCATAAACCAGTCTGGATAGTTAAGATACTGTTGTTGATAAGCGGTTCGCCAATCTTGTACCTGAAATGGAGTTAAATCAATTCCGCCCGAAGTTGCCAAAAGCACTAATCCTTTGACCAAATCTGGACGTGCTATTGCTGCTTGTACAGCAAAAATTCCGCCCATAGACTGTGCAATCAAAATCGATTCAGACTGAATTTGTTGCAAAACATAATTCGACAAACTGGCAAAATCATAGACGCTTTGGTGGCTTGGTTCATCACCAAAACTCGGATAAGCAATCACTTGTTTAGATTCTGCATGAGATAATTTATTGATTAAAGGATTCCAGAACGTGGTACTTCCCGATGCGCCCGCTAGAAAAATTAAATTTGGCATGTCTACACTTTATATCTATTTATCTTTGGGCTCAGCATAGCTGATTTTAATCCATAAAAAAGCACCATCATGAAGACAGTGCTTTTTTTAACATCAATGCAGATTTAGCCTTGGAAATAACGCAGGTCAATACGTCCTTCATAAACGTTGGCTGTCGGACCTGTCATCCAGACCACATCGCCATCACGCCATTCAATTTGTAATTTCCCACCCGCCAGTTCAATTTCAACCTGATTCGCCAATAAACCACGACGGATGCCTGAAACAGCAGCAGCACATGCGCCTGTGCCACAGGCCAAGGTTTCACCTACACCACGTTCGAATACACGTAAACGTGCATGTGTTTCATCAATAATCTGCATGAATCCTGCATTCACACGTGCAGGGAAACGAGCATGTGACTCGACTTGTGGTCCTATCGTTGCCACATCAGCCGTAATCACATCTGGAACAATGGTCACAGCATGTGGATTACCCATATTCACCACATCAATTTGAATCTGGTGTTGATTTGCCAACTCTAGATCATACAGACTTGCTGGTTCATCGGCCAAAAATGGAATTTCCTGTGGCAGGAACTTTGGATACCCCATATTGACGCGTACCCAACCATTTGAACCCAATTCAGGTTCAACAATGCCTGCTTTGGTTTGTACTTTAATTTTGGTTTTCGTCGTCAATTGTCGTTCATGGACAAAACGAGCAAAACAGCGCACGCCATTCCCGCATTGTTCAACTTCTGAACCATCGGCATTAAAAATACGATATTTAAAATCCGCTTCTGGCATATCAGGCGGTTCAACAATTAACAATTGGTCAAAACCAATGCCAAAATGGCGGTCTGCAAGACGTTGGATGGTCAGTGCATCTAAGTAAGCACGCTGACTAATTAAATCCACAACCATGAAGTCATTGCCTAGACCATGCATTTTAGTAAATTCTAAAAACATTTTTAGTGACTCCTTAAGGCAATAAACGCTCTTTTTCCCAAAGTGATTCGATAGTTTCACGCTCACGAATCAGATGTGAGTTCGCGCCATCGACCATGACTTCAGCCGCACGACCACGCGTATTGTAATTTGAGCTCATAACAAAACCGTATGCACCCGCTCCCAATACTGCAAGTGTATCGTTTTCACGGAGGGCTAAATCACGTTCTTTACCCAAGAAATCGCCTGTTTCACAAATCGCACCCACGACATCCCATTGCAAAGTTTCGACATCATCTCGTGGAGTAACAGGTTGGATATCCATCCATGCTTCATACAAAGCTGGACGAATCAAATCATTCATTGCTGCATCAATAATAGCAAAGTTACGATGATTGGTCGGTTTCAATAAATCTACTTTGGTCAGCAACACACCTGCATTGGCTGAAATACTGCGACCCGGCTCCATATACACTTTTAGCCCTAACTTTTCTAAAGCTGGTTTGAGTGCATTGGCATATTCTTCTACGGTTGGAGGAACTTCATCTTTATAAGTCACTCCCAAACCACCACCAATATCAATGTGCTTCAACTGAATGCCTAACGCTTTCAGTTGCTCAATCATGAGCATGACACGATCTAAAGCATCGACAAACGGTTTGGTTTCAGTCAACTGTGAACCAATATGACAGTCAATGCCGATAATTTCTAAATTCGGTAGACTGGCTGCATATTGATAGGTTTCAAATACAGTATCCGAAGGAATACCGAATTTGTTTTCTTTTAATCCTGTCGAAATATAAGGATGTGTTTTTGCATCAACATCTGGATTGACACGTAATGAAATTGGGGCTTTTTTGCCTAACGCGGCCGCCACTTTCTGAATACGATCTAATTCTGCATGAGACTCAACGTTAAAACATGCAATGCCGACTTCCAATGATTTTTGAATATCTGCTTCAGTTTTACCTAAACCTGAAAAGACAACTTTAGATGCATCACCACCTGCAGCCAACACACGAGCAAGCTCACCGCCAGTCACGATATCGAAGCCACAGCCTAATTTGGCCAACACGCTGAGTACCGCAATATTTGAGTTAGACTTTACCGCAAAACAAATTTGATGGTCGATAAAATCAAACGCACGATCCATATCTAAATAATGTTTTTCAAAAGTCGCTTTTGAATACACATACAGTGGCGTGCCATATTGCTGCGCAAGCTGTTCTAGGGAACACTGCTCTGCGTGCAATACCCCATTAATGCGGGTAAAACTCATGGAAGATGTCCTTTTAATGACAAGTTAAGGAGTAGAAGATTTTGATTCTGTAGTTGTCTGTTGTTCAACCGATTCAGTCGTTTGAACTTGCTCAGTTTTTTGCGCAGGCGCTACATTTGGATATAACAAATATTTTGAACGTTTGTCATAATTTGAATCGCTTGGTAATTGTAATGCACCCGATTGACCACAACCGACTAATGAAGAACCCAACACCAATACACTTATGCAGCAAATGACGTGACGCATCTGACCACCTATCTCAAATTTTAACGAAGTATAACCCGATCAACGCATTGACCAAAGCATTAAACACTAGAGATTATCGCCAGACATAAAAAAACGCCAGTTCTAAACTGACGTTTTTCTGTATAGACAACGATTATTTATGTTTTGGCTTATAGAAACAGAAATAACCAATCGCAAGAATAATAAGCCAAATTGGGCTGACCATTAATGCCTTCATGGTATCAGGCTCTAATGACAATACGTAAATCATGCCAATGAAGAACACAATCACCACCCAACACGTCAAAGGACCACCAGGCAATTTAAAGGTCGATTTCGCATGTAACTCTGGACGTGTTTTGTAGTAAACCAAATAGCTCCACAAAATAATCAACCACACCAAAATAAACAGAATCGTGGATAGAGTCGTTGCCAAAGTAAAAGCTTCAACCGTATTTGGAACGAAATACTGTAAGGCTGCTCCACCCAACAAACAAATTGCAGAGAAATATAAAGCATTTGCAGGAACTGCACGCTTATTCAAATGACCAAAAGCTTGTGGTCCTTGCTTCTCACGCGATAAACCGAACAGCATACGGCTGGTAGAGAATACTCCACTGTTCATAGATGACATTACAGAAGACAACACCACTAAATTCATAATAATCGCAGCGGCTGCAATACCTGCCTGACTGAACAAATTCACGAATGGGCTAACTTCTGGATTGATTCTGTTCCACGGTGTCACCGACATCACAATGACCAATGCCAACACGTAGAAAAAGATAATACGAATGGGAATAGAATTCACTGCTTTAGGCAAATTACGCTCAGGATCTTTAGTTTCCGCTGCTGTAGTCCCAACCAATTCCACCCCGACAAAGGCAAAAATCGCAATTTGGAAACCAGCCAAGAAACCACTCATCCCTGTCGGGAACATACCACCATTGGCCCACAAGTGCGTGAACGATGCCACTTCGCCTGTTGTTGAGGTAAAGCCTGTAAAAATCATCCACAAACCAACTGCAATCAATACCACAATCGCAATGATTTTGACCAAAGCAAACCAAAACTCAAGCTCACCGAACAGCTTCACCGTCATAAGGTTTAAACCCATAATGAAGACGATGGCAGCAACACTGATCATTGCACCTTCAACTGGGCTAAATGGTAGTCCATTGTTGAAGAATTGCAGATAATAAATAATCGCGGATAAGTCCGCGATACCAATGGTGATCCAACATAACCAATAAGTCCAACCGACAAAGTAACCCGCCCAAGGACCAATCAAGTCGGTCGAGAAGTCAATAAATGACTTATATTTCAGGTTAGATAATAGTAATTCTCCTAATGCGCGCATTACGAAAAACACCATTAAACCAATGATCATATAAATAAATAAAATTGATGGGCCTGCCAAACTAATGGTTTTGCCCGACCCCATGAACAAACCCGTACCAATTGCACCACCAATCGCAATTAGTTGTAGATGTCGATTCGACAAACTACGATGGAGTTCGCCTTGTGCAGCTGACTCATTCGTGTTTTGATTTAACATCGCTATAAAAACTCTCTATTAATCCTTTAAGATTTTTTAACCAAATTAATCCCAATTACACATTTGTACTATTTTTAAGCACGCCTTCGCCATGTAAGTTTTTGGGTCAATCTAAGCTAAACAACTCTATCTGTATCGTTCAGCATTCAATCCTTATACAATTGGGGCCGATAATACGCACTACATTAATGCAATACAATGCACCTTTTGGACACATCAGTTCATATAAATCTTATACCATTCAATAAAAAAAGCAGCCGATTCGGCTGCTTTTTTTTAAGTTTTACTAAATGTTCGTAAGCTAACTTTCTATTGGTTGTTATGTTTTTTCTTTAAACGCTCTTCCCAATAAGTTGCATTACGGATACCCAGTTTCACAGGATCGAAGGTATATTCTGTTACCCCAGCTTTTTGCTGCTGCTCGTAATCTTTCAACGCTTTCATGGTTGGTTTCCAGATAAAGTAGGTCACAATAATCCCGATAATGTTAATCCACGCCATTAAACCTACACCAATATCACCAATGCCCCAGATATAACCTGTCGCACTGATCACACCATAAGCAACCGAAATCATGATGAAACACTTGGTGATGAATAATAGTGAAGGTGTTTTGGTGATATAGCTCAAATAAGCAATGTTGGTTTCTGCAATATAGTAGTAGGCAACAATCGTGGTAAAAGCAAAGAAGAACACCGCTAAAGCCACAAAGATTTGACCAAAGCCACCGAATACCGTGCTTACTGCCATTTGGGTAAATGCTGGAGAACCAATTTCAACAGTGGCAGCCACGTTTTGAACAATAAATTGACCCGCTTCTAAAGTACCTTGTACGTTATACATACCAGTAATCAGAATCATGAATGCCGTTGCAGAACAAACAAATAAGGTATCGACATACACAGAAAATGCTTGTACAAAACCTTGTTGTGCAGGGTGTTGCACTTCTGCTGCCGCCGCTGCGTGCGGACCTGTACCCTGACCTGCTTCGTTGGAATAAACACCACGTTTAACACCCCAACCAATGGCAGCACCCAGTCCTGCCATTGGAGAGAACGCATCAGCAAAGATTAGTTTAATCACCCCCGGAAGTTCGTGAATATTCATTCCGACAATTACGAGTGCCATTAAAATGTAGCCTGCCGCCATGAATGGCACAACAAACTCAGCAAAACGCGCAATACGTTTAATACCACCAAAAATGATGATGGCCAATAAAGTCAGAATCACCACCAAAGCCAATAACTTATAAGCTCCTAAGTTACCAAAAATGATAGAACCTTCACCTGTAATTTGGGTGAAGGCATTCCCGACCGCATTGGCTTGAATACCAGGTAGAAATAAACCACAAGATATAATCGCTGCAATAGCGAATAAAATACCCAACCAGCGTTGCCCTAAACCTTTATCAAAATAAAAAGCAGGTCCACCACGGTACTGACCTTGGTATTCCACCTTATAAATTTGACCCAAAGTAGATTCTACGTAAGCTGTACTTGCCCCTAAGAAAGCCACGAGCCACATCCAAAACACGGCACCTGGACCACCAAAACCAATTGCTGCCGCTACCCCTGCAATATTACCAACACCCACACGCCCCGAAAGTGAAACGGCTAATGCTTGAAACGATGAAATCCCCTGCTCTGAAGAAGATCCTGAAAATAATAATCTTGCCATCTCTTTCATTTGGCGAACTTGAACAAAGCGCGTCAGAATAGAGAAGAATAAACCAGCCCCTAAACACAAATAGATGAGAGCTTTGCTCCAAATAATACTATTAACCCAATCAACAATTTCTGCTGCACTCATAGACATCAACCTTTTTATATAATTTGAAAATATTGCAATTGCTTTATTTTCATTTGTCTGAGCATGAGCAATATCTATGCCATCAAACCTCTATGTCATGACAAGAAATAATCAAATGCTCAAACTCCTTCCATGGAAAAAGTGAACTGAACGAAGCTCTTGACTCAAAAACACACTGTTTCTTACTTGTAAAAGTCTTAGATCATGTTATTTTTCTGAGCAATTCCCTTTAACCCGTAATTACGATAAACCGCTTCGCCTCTTATTCCTTAAGAATGGCATTCGCTATATTTAATAGTTTTCGTAACTATTACTTTTATCTAATTTACAGATTATTTTCAATTTTATTTATGGCAAAAATTAAAACTGTATATCGCTGCGAACAATGTGGCGCAGACCATTCTAAATGGGCTGGACAATGTATTGAATGTGGCGAATGGAACAGTCTGGTCGAAGTCCGTATTGAACCTGTGGTAACGCATCGTGCCCAACCTAAAATAGGCGGAGGTTATGCAGGACAGGCAGCCAGTATCACGACTTTAAATCAGGTCTCAGTTTCACACGAAACCCGTCTTGCAACAGGGATTGGCGAGTTTGACCGCGTACTCGGTGGCGGGTTGGTGACAGGTTCTGTGGTGTTGATTGGTGGTGATCCCGGCATTGGTAAATCAACCATTCTCTTACAGACAGCAACTTACATGGCAGCTGCTAAAAGTTCTGCGCTTTATGTTACAGGCGAAGAATCACTATCGCAGGTTGCACTGCGTGCACAACGTCTAGATTTGCCCACCGACCAATTAAAAGTCATGGCAGAAACCTGTGTAGAACGCATTTGTGAAGTTTTAGCACAAGAACGTCCTGCTGTTGCCATTCTCGATTCTATTCAAACCCTTTACACAGAAACCTTACAGTCTGCCCCGGGTGGCGTCTCGCAAATTCGAGAATCGGCGGCATTACTCACACGTTTTGCCAAAAATAGTGGCACCGCACTCTTTCTTGTCGGTCATGTTACTAAAGAAGGTGCCTTGGCAGGTCCACGTGTGCTTGAACATATGGTCGATTGTGTTCTGTACTTTGAAGGACAATCCGACTCACGTTATCGCATGATTCGTGCAGTTAAAAACCGTTTTGGTGCAGTCAATGAGCTGGGCGTGTTTGGTATGACCGATAAAGGTCTACGTGAGGTTGCCAACCCTTCGGCTATTTTCCTGAGTCGCTATGACGAGGCCATTCCAGGTTCAATTGTGATGATCAGTCGTGAAGGCACACGTCCGCTGTTGGTTGAAGTCCAAGCGTTGGTCGATGATGCACATGGACAACCGCGCCGTGTTGCCTTGGGTTTAGAGCAAAACCGCTTAAATATGTTGCTCGCAGTGATGCATCGTCATGGTGGTGTACAAACCTCTGGGCAAGATGTCTATGTCAATGTCGTGGGTGGTTTGAAAATTACCGAAACAGGCTCAGACTTAGCCGTTCTACTCGCTTGTGCTTCTAGTTTAAGAGGTAAAGCATTACCACAACAATTGGCTGTCTTTGGTGAAGTTGGATTATCTGGTGAAATTCGCCCCGTACCTAACGGTCAAGAACGTTTGAAAGAAGCCATTAAGCACGGCTTTAAATACATTATTGTGCCGCGCGCCAATGCACCACAAAAAACCATTGCAGGCGTACAGATTATTGCAGTGGCACGACTACATGAAGCATTAACCGAAGCGATGAATCTATCAGAATAGCCTAGCGCCGATGTTAAAATTTAACTGTGCAAAATTAAATAAAAAAATTTCTTTTTCTTATTGAAAAAATTGACAAATGCCTGCATAAATACAGGGCTATTTAACATTATTTTTATAGGAAAATTGAATGGAAGTTCGACAGCGTAGTTTAGTTGCAGGTATTTTAGCAGCGACGTTATTGGTAGCACCTTTGGCTGAGGCAAAACGTGCGGGTGGTGGTAAAAGTCATGGTATGAGCCGTTCTGCCACACCAACCCAGTCTTATCAACAACCTCGTCAAGCGACACCTGCACAACAACCTGTTGCCCCTGCAACTGCACCACAAAAGTCTGGTCCAGGTGTAGGTAGTATGGTCGCCGCGGGTGTTGCGGGTGCTGCTATTGGTGCTGTTGCTGCAAATGCACTTGCAGATGACAATACAGCAAGCCAAGCTACAGCCGCTGAAGAGGAAAAAGGTGGAATTCCGAGTTGGATCTGGATATTACTCGCCGCTGCTGGTGCCTTCTTCATTTTCCGCAAGATGGGCGCAAAAAAAAAATTAACATCCACTAACCCGTATGCACCAAATAATGGCGGTCAAGCTGCATCGCCATTTGGTCAAGCACCTGTGGCACCACGCGCATCTACTGACAATACCAACATTTTTGGTCAATCTGTAGCTGGCGGTGCTGCAACTCAAGCGCCAGTCAATACCGCACCCTTTGGTTCAGCCTACACCAACAGTGGTAGTCAACTCCCTGATGGTACAGAACCTGCTGCGTTCTTACGTATTGCACGTCAGCGCTTTAATCATATTCAGTCTATGAATACTGCAAGTAACATTGAAGAAATCCGTCGTTACCTCACGCCAGATTTATATCAATCAATGTATAACGACATTATGACCAACCGTGATCAAGATGTTGCTGAGTTCTCTAACTTAAATGCAATGGTTACAGATTCTGCAACTGAAAATGGTCAATATGTTGTAAGTGTTCGCTTTACAGGTACAGTCAGTGAAGACCTCAATAGTTTGCCGCAACCATTTGCCGAAATCTGGCATTTTGTTAAACCTGCGGGTTCAACCCAAGATTGGCTGGTTGCTGGTATTCAGCAGGCTTAATCATTGAAATATTTAAAAACAGCGACTTCGGTCGCTGTTTTTATTTGCCATTGAATCAAGCTAATATCGAATGAATAACATCTATTTCTAGCCAAGATCAAGCACCAAATAGAAGGATACCAATATGCAACCACTGCTTTGCTATAAAACACTTCCCATTTGGAAGCATGACACCATTCCACACGCATTTCAGCAAGCTCACAATACCAAACAAGGCACATGGGCAAAACTGAATATTTTAAAAGGCGAATTAGACTTCGCCATGCTGAATGAGCAAGGAGAAATCCTTTCTGAACTTCATTTCAGCCCAATCAAACAACCACCATTCATTGAACCACAAGCTTGGCATCGTATTGTGGCATTCAGCCCCGATATTGAATGCCAGCTCAGTTTCTATTGCCAAGCCAATCAATTATTCACTCAAAAATATCAACTTACGCCGACCCATTCCGAAATTTTAGCAGCCCTTCCACATCTTCAAGGTGGCAAAGCACTTGATGTCGGTTGCGGTTCAGGACGTAATGCCCTTTTTTTGGCTCAACATGACTTTGAAGTTGATGCATGGGATGTAAATGTACAAAGCATACAACGTTTGGAACAAATAATTACGGCTGAACAAATTACCAATATTCACACCCAACTGCGTGATTTAAATCTAAATCAGCAAATTGAAGGGCAATATGATTTCATCTACTGCACCGTGGTAATGATGTTTTTACAAGCACATACAATTCCTCCACTCATCGCACAAATGCAGCAAGCGACCAAGTCTGGCGGTTATAACTTGATTGTATGTGCGATGGACAGTGAAGATTATCCAGTGCAGTCCGACTTTCCTTTTAGCTTTAAGGCGGGTGAGCTGAAAGCATATTATGAAAGTTGGACTATCCTTAAATACAATGAAAATGTTGGTGAACTACATCGTACAGATGAACAAGGACAACGCATTAAACAACGCTTTGCCACGATTTTTGCACAAAAAATCTAATGTTAGAGCATAAAAAACCCGCCAGATGGCGGGTTTTTTATGCATTGGATCTTATAAACGAACCAATTTCACGATTTGTTCTGCAAGTTCTTCCGCTTGTTCAGCAGTAAAGCTCACATCAGTTGCATCAGCAAGGTCTGTAATTACAACCACACCCGTTTCACGCAATAAAGTAACTTGTTCTGAGGTTAAACCTGCTTTAGCAATGGCTACAACACCTTGTTGAATCAACAAGCTTTCTAAGATTTGGGCTTGCTCAAGTGCTTTTGCTGTTACAGTCACAACTGCTGGTTTTTGACCTAAACGTGCAGCACGGTCTTCCGCAGAAACAGGGTTTGCATGCGCAGACCACTCAACAGATTCTTCCACCATACCCGCACCAATCGTTACGTTATTCAAACGATCAATGAAGATAAACGAACCTGTATAACGGCTGTCTTGATAACGGTCAAACACCACTGGTGCATCAAATTCAACAGTCACATTGGCAATCGCATTTAGATCAAGATGATCCACTTGCATTTGCTCAAGTGTGTTCACGTTCGTACGGAAGTTAATGGCAGTCACTTTGGCAGGAACAGTTTGCGTACCCACTTTTAAGTTATACAACTTGCCAATCACCAGCGGTTGATCCGCCATCCATACCACAGTCGCTTTTATAGAACGAGAAATTGCAGGAACACCCTGATCCGCACGCACCAACATATTACCGCGTGATACATCAATTTCATCGTTTAGCGTTAATGTCACCGCTTGACCTGCAAATGCATGTTCAAGGTTGCCATCAAAAGTCACGATTTCTTTAACCGTTGAAGACTTACCTGATGGTAAAGCAACAACTTTATCGCCCACATTAATTTCACCAAGGGCAATCGTTCCCGCAAAACCACGGAAGTCGAGATTCGGACGGTTTACATATTGCACAGGGAAACGGAAATCACGCTTCGCGGTATCACGGTTAATTTGTACCGACTCCAGCGTACCCATTAGGGTTTCGCCTTTGTACCACGGTGTGTGTTCCGAAACATTCACCACGTTATCGCCATTCAATGCAGAAATAGGCGTAAAGATGATGTTGCTTGGCTTACGGTCACCCAATTGGCTGACGAAGTTGCCATATTCCGCTTGAATTTCATTGAAACGGGTTTCAGAGAATTCAACCAAGTCCATTTTGTTAATCGCAACAATAATGTTCTTAATACCCAACAAGCTTGCAATATACGTGTGACGACGTGTTTGTGTTTGTACGCCATAACGTGCATCAATCAAAATGATCGCAAGGTCACAAGTAGACGCACCTGTTGCCATGTTACGCGTATATTGCTCATGCCCTGGTGTATCGGCAATGATGAACTTACGTTTTTCAGTGGAGAAATAACGATAGGCTACATCAATGGTAATCCCCTGCTCACGTTCTGCTTGTAAACCATCTACAAGAAGTGCCAAGTCAGGTGCATCGCCTGTTGTACCCACTTTTTTAGAGTCACGAGTCACGGCTTGCAATTGATCTTCATAGATCAATTTTGAATCATAAAGTAAACGACCGATTAAAGTACTTTTACCATCATCGACATTACCGCAAGTCAAGAAACGTAATAAGTCTTTATTTTCGTGTTGTTTCAAATATGCCAAGATGTCTTGGCTAATCAGTTCAGATTGATGAGACATTGCTCAAACTCCACAAATTCGTTGAAATCGTTTTAATCCTGAATCTCCCTAAATCCCTCTTAATCAAAGAGGGACTTTTTCTCCTCTCTTTCTTACAGAGAGGACGGGAGAGATTAATTAGAAATAGCCTTCTTGCTTTTTCTTTTCCATCGAGCCTGCTTCATCATGGTCAATCATACGACCTTGACGTTCAGAGCTTGTGGCAAGCAGCATTTCTTGAATAATTTCCGGTAAGGTATTGGCAGTTGATTCAACCGCGCCCGTGAGTGGGTAACAGCCTAAAGTACGGAAACGTACCGATTTCATTTGTGGAACTTCGCCTTCTTTTAAAGGCATGCGCTCATCATCAACCATGATGAGTGTACCGCTACGTTCAACCACAGGACGTTCCGCAGCTAAATATAAAGGTACTAGTGGAATACTTTCCAAATAGATGTATTGCCAAATATCAAGCTCAGTCCAGTTTGACAATGGGAACACACGAATACTTTCGCCTTTGTTCACTTTACCGTTGTAAAGATTCCAAAGCTCAGGACGTTGGTTTTTAGGGTCCCAACGATGCTTGCTATCACGGAAAGAATACACACGTTCTTTCGCACGTGATTTTTCTTCATCACGACGTGCGCCACCAAAGGCAGCATCAAAACCATATTTATCCAGTGCTTGTTTTAAGCCCTGAGTTTTCATGATGTCGGTATATTTTGAACTGCCATGATCAAATGGATTGATCCCAGCGTCTTTACCTTCTTTATTTTGATGTACGATCAAATCGAAACCATGGGTTTTTGCCATGTTGTCACGGAATGTGATCATCTCTTTGAATTTCCAGCCTGTATCGACATGCAATAGTGGGAATGGAAGTTTTGCAGGATAGAACGCTTTCAAGGCAAGATGCAGCATGACAGCTGAGTCTTTACCAATAGAATACAACATCACCGGATTTTCAAATTCGGCAGCTACTTCACGAATAATGTGAATACTCTCAGCTTCAAGCTGTTTAAGATGAGTAAGTCTTTCCTCATTTATTGACATCGACAACACCGATTACTAATTCGTGCTTATTACACATTCAACAATTGATATTCATTATAGAGATTTACTAATCACAACTATTGCTTGTTTTATTATATTGATATGCAAAATTATCATATAGAGCATAACTAATAATAACTATAAGTTTTCAAGCTATAGTGAATCTCTACCCTTTCAAAATGTTTGCAAAGTCTTGGAAGATTTTAGCCTATTCACTCTTTGCCTGCGCGGCAGCTTCGCGCTGTTGCCTTAATTCAACACGCTTTTGAATTTCTGCACGCTCTAAATCATATTGCTTTTTATTCTCTGCATCGCTTTTTGCAGCTAAAAGTGCCATGCCAAGAATAAACACTGGAATGAACAGTCCAAATGCCATTAATTTCCAAGGTATGGGCTTTTTGTTCACTTCTGGTTGGCTCATAGGTGATTTAACTCAAATCTTGCATTCTTCATTACGCAACAATATAACAAAAAAGAGCCTCAATAATGAGACTCTTTTTCACAAAGATTAATCTAAAAATGACTTAAAAATTGCCCGTACATTGTGGGTTTTGACTTGCATCTTTCTGTGCGTCGGTCAACACAATACCTGTAGCAGCAGACATATTTGCTTGAATAAAATCGACAGCATCCTCATTTTTACATACGATTGCTTGTGTATGTGTTGCATTCGGTACGATCGTCAGTTTATATCCATCAGCATAATTATTTTGCGGGAAATAGTTTGTCGCCTTTGCTTGCATATTTGCATGCAAAGCTTGTGTAACTACAGGCAATACTGCCTGATCTTTCTCTCCCTGAATAATAAATACAGGTGTTTTAATCACTTTTGCTGCGGTTGCATTGGTGGCTGGTTGATTGTCTATCAGGAACTTTTGAACCACTGGATCTGTTTTTATTTTATTTAAATCAATGCCATATTGAGCAATTAAATGGGTAGGATCTTTCAAGAAATCAAGTACGCCAACTTTGAATAGTTCCTGCAAACCATTCGCACTATTTGGGTCTGCATAACCCAAACATGCGCCATCATCGCCCGTACGGCCATATGCTTTTTCTGCAATATCCGCAGCACCCGCTGTAAAGATATTTTTTAAATCATAATTAGGTTGATATGCTTTAATACCTGAACTGGTAAGTGCTGCATAAGCCAACAATTCAGCATAACCATCTGCAATTTGATCAATTGCCGCTTGTCCTTGTTCTGCTGTAATGATGTTGTTTGCAACTGCATATCGAACTTTTAGTAATTGCTCATCTAATCTATTCACACCCTTAGATTGATTATTTTCATCAAGATTCAACTGCGGATCGAGATAAATTTGAATAATTGTTCCTAAGCTTGACGCTGGTGCACCTGCAACTGCTCCTTTATAACTGCTGTCCGTATTGGCAAATTCAGCAGTGCCCAAGGAAGCATGTCCACCTTGTGACTGACCAATCGACATCCATGCGCCATTTAACTGCTTACCGTAATGATCTTTCGCGGCTTTTACCGCTGCAATTGCGGAATTAGCCTGACTAGATAAGTTCAAATAAGGATGTACACCTGCTGTACCCAACCCCTCATAATCTGGTGCAATGATGACATAACCCGCGGCCAATAAGGTATCTGCAAGAATTTTAAAGCGAGGGTTAAGTAGATTTTTACTTGGAGCACAGTCATCTCCACCTCCAACAGTCCCATGTTCCCAGACCACAACTCGGTAGCCATCTTTAGGTTGAATGGCTTTTGGAAACAAAACCATGGCAGTGGCTGTTGCGGTTTTCCCTTGAACATTGGTCATATTATAGGTCATGACTTTAATCGATGAACTATTCTCTACGGTATCTAAAGCATAATTTCCTTCAGATAAATAGGTTTTATTTGAATCGGCCACCGTGTTATCGTCATCATCATTACAAGCTGTTAAAAATAGACTTGAAAGTGTCAATGTAAGTGCCAAAGCTATTTTCGTGCGCTTCATAAAATATCCTTTTTTTAATCTTTATTTTTTGGGCATGAAACTACATGCAGAATGATTAAGGCATAAAAAAAGTGCCCTGTATAGGACACTCTTTAACCATATGGTCATTTTAAATCGTTAATTCTAAAAAAATTCCCATAAAAATTACCAATCCTACCCAACGATTGTGACGGAATGCCCAAAAACAAATCTGAGGATCACGATCTTTGGTTTTAGCAGCTTGATAAATAAAATCACCTGCAACGATCATTAAAGCAAGCAGGCCAAATGGCATGAATAACTGTTCTAAAAATAAAACCGTCCCTATTAAAATTACACTGAGCAACTGCAACATGCCAATAATTTGAATATCATAACGACCAAATAAAATCGCGGTTGATTTCACCCCAATCTTTAAATCATATTCACGATCAGTAATGGCATATTGCGTATCATAGGCAACTGTCCACGCCAAATTACCAAAATATAATAGCCAGCAGCTTAATCCCAAAGGTTCTCCCACTGAGGTATACGCCATCGGAATAGACCATGAAAATGCAGCCCCCAGAAATACCTGCGGTAAATGGGTATAGCGCTTCATAAAAGGATAGATAAAAGCCAGAAATAGCGCACCGAAAGAACAATAAAAAGTCTCTATCGGTAAAAAAAACAGCATACAGGCGCTGGCAAAAACCAAGATTAAAAAGACATAAATCGCTTCTTTTGCACTAATCACCCCTGTTGCCAAAGGCCTATTTTTGGTTCGCTCTACATGAGCATCGACTTTACGATCGGCGAAGTCATTAATGGCACAACCTGCAGCACGCATAAAAATAGTGCCCAAAATCATTGGAATTAAAATTCCTAAACTTGGCATGCCCTTATTTGCAATCCATAAAGCCCACATGGTTGGCCAAAAGACCAATTCGGTACCAATAGGTTTATCAAAACGACATAAATAATAATAAGCTTCTAAGCGTTCACGCCAAGTAATATGTTGCACCGTAGCCATGAAAATCCTTCAACAATTTCATAATTTGGTTTTGCGTAGATACTGCTCGAATGCAGGTAAGAACGTTTCTTGCACAATAAATTTACAACCATGCCAAGTATAACAACTTTGGCGTGTCCAACCATCTTCCAGCCAAATCACACGACGTTCACATGCTGGATTGGTACGCTGGAACAGAAACCAGCCAATAGGTTTTGTGCCAATATGTTTAAAAAGTCTTGCTCGACCTTGCAAACTCAGAATCGGAAAAATACTTTTCGCTTTAACCCAAGGCTGCGTATCATTGCCGTATAAAAAACTTTCTCTAACCCATGACGTATGCTGAAATGGCATTTCCATCCATTTTGCATCAATAAAATGTAGGCGTTGAAAATGCTCTTTCATAGGTTGTACCCTAAATTTTCCACCCGCCAAATCCGTGAGTTGCTGCGTCAATGAACCTGTAGCATACAACCATGTTTTCAGTTCAGTTGGAATCTGCTGCTGCATAACCTTACCTGTTTAATTGATCTGCTGTGCGCTTAAACGCTTTTTGCGTTATGAAGAATGTCGTTGATTCAATTCTAGGATCAATCTTTAACAATTATCTGTTTTTGCAATGACTTCAAACTTCCCTTGCGGGGTTTTCACCAATATGAACCCTTCGGCGCTCAAGTAAAAACTTTGGGGATAATCATAGTCGAGTGCCAACTCAGGGCTTTTCAGGGCAACAAACTCTGCCTGCTTATAACCTTCTGGAGTACGCCCAACTTCAATATAGGTCACCATTGAAAAATTCAGTTTAAAACCTTTGTCATGGTCTTTGGGATCAATCCACGGATAAAAACTGGTATGTTTCTTACGCTGTGCCATAAAGCTGATCTATTTTTTTAAATAAAACAGATAATACAAAAAAAACCCGCGACGAGCGCGGGTTTTTTACAGTGGAATTCAGTTCAGAATTACAAGCTGTAGTACATATCGAATTCAACTGGGTGAGTTGTCGTATTAAGACGACGAACTTCTTCAGTTTTAAGTTCGATGTACGCATCAAGCATTTCTTTAGTGAATACACCACCTTTCAATAAGAATTCGTTATCCGCTTGAAGTGCTTCAAGTGCCATATCTAGGCTATGAGCAACTGTAGGGATTTTAGCTTCTTCTTCTGGAGGAAGGTCATACAAGTTCTTGTCAGCAGCTTCACCTGGGTGAATCTTGTTTTGGATACCGTCGATACCCGCCATTAACAATGCTGCAAAACCTAAGTACGGGTTCATCATTGGATCTGGGAAACGAGCTTCAATACGTTTGCCTTTAGGGCTAGAAACGTAAGGAATACGGATAGAAGCAGAACGGTTACGTGCTGAGTAAGCCAACATAATCGGAGCTTCGAAGTGTGGAACTAAACGCTTGTACGAGTTTGTAGAAGGGTTTGTAATTGCGTTCAATGCACGAGCATGCTTGATCACACCACCGATGAAGTAAAGCGCCATTTCTGAAAGACCAGCGTATTCATCACCAGCAAACAAGTTCTTGCCATCTTTAGAGATTGACATGTGAACGTGCATACCAGAACCATTATCACCAACCATTGGTTTAGGCATGAAAGTTGCAGTTTTTGCATATTGGTGCGCAACATTCCAAACAGCATATTTGAACTGTTGTACTTCGTCTGCTTTACGAACCATTGTGTTGAAGCTCACGCCAATTTCTAACTGGCAAGATGCAACTTCGTGGTGATGTACTTCTACACGACCTGGACCCATGATGTCTTCAATTTTTGCACACATTTCTGCACGCATATCGTGTGAAGAGTCAACTGGAGGAACTGGGAAGTAACCACCTTTAACACGTGGACGGTGACCAGAGTTTCCGCCTTCGTAGTCTTTGTTTGTTGACCAAGCAGCTTCTTCAGCGATTAATGTATGGCGCGCGCCAGACATATCGATTTCCCACTTCACTTCGTCAAATACAAAAAATTCTGGTTCTGGACCAAAGAATGCAGTATCACCAATACCTGTAGATTTTAGGTATTCTTCTGCACGGCGAGCAATAGAACGTGGGTCACGGTCATAACCTTGACCAGTTGATGGCTCGATGACATCACAAGTAACAACTACTGTAGGCTCAGCGAAGAACGGGTCGATAAAACCAGTTTCAGCATCTGGGCGTAAAATCATGTCAGACGCTTCGATACCTTTCCAACCAGCAATTGAAGAACCGTCAAACATTTTACCGTCTTCAAAAGTATCTTCATCAATTGTATCTGCTGGGTAAGTTACGTGCTGTTCCTTACCTTTAGTATCAGTAAAGCGGAAATCGACCCATTTTGCGCCACTTTCTTGGATGAGTTGAAGGACCTTGTTCGCCATGCTCATTTTGCTCCGATGATTTTTTGTTGCACCTGTGGAGTGCGTGTTAGTAGTTGGCAGTTATAAAGCAATTCTCATACCAACTTTTAAAAAGCAAAGCTAAAACATTGAATTATTTATCAGAATACAAGATTTATAAACTTTGCTTCCACCCTATTATACTGTTTGAAAAATGAAATGCACCATATTCAATCATTTTCATTATTAAGCAATTAACCAAACCACAAAAGGAACCAAAATAGTGCATTTAAATACAAATGACATAATCCAGTGCATTTTTTAGCGCATTTTTTAACACTTATGTCTTTTTTATTTATAGACCACAGATTCGTTCATCAGAAATGCTTATAAAAAATATAAACCGCTATCAATGTAACAATAAAAACTCATGTTTTTGAGCTTATCGAGCAGTACACATCGTTCATCCAATCATTTAAAACTGCGCTTATGTCTCAAAAGATGCACCACTTTATTGCTACTCATGACTCACCTTGTGCATCAAAAATCCTCCAACAGCATGAGCAATAAATGAGAATACTCAATATCTAGTAAAAATCAGTCACGTTTATAGGCGATTTCTAATTTTTGACCAATAATATAATAAACCGTGATCAATTCAGATCTATATAAGTACAACACTGCAAGAATAAAGGTAGGACAACAACACTCTCCTATTGAATCTGGTCTAGGTAAAATTGAGGTATTGAACCTGCGATACTATTACCTACAGCTTCCAAAAAACTTTAGCTACAGATCAATGGAGATGATGGCATCTCCCCTTTTTATGATGCAGTACGAGTAGACCACCAACATAAAAACGAACCTAAAGTGACCAAAGCTGCACCTTGCCAAAATGACCATGACAGCTCTAAATCAAGCAACTGCATAGCAATTAATGAGGAAATAATCGGTGTGAAATAAGAGGCGGCTGTCAGTAATTGAATATTGCCATATAAGATTCCAATGTTCCAAGCCGCATAACCTAATCCAAATGCAGCCGCACTAACAGCCAAATAAATAAAACTTTGCACTTGAAGTGCAGGAATTTGAAAATCGCCTATCCAAAGATATTTAAGCCATAAGGCCACAGCAGTTAGACAAAAAAATAGGGCGATTGCATTCTGACCATTGCCAATTTTTTTCGTGAGTATGCAATACGCTGCCCAAATAAAAGCTCCCATTAATGCTAGAGCGTAGCTAATGGGGTTAAGCGCAATATTCTGTGTAATCTGGTTTAAACTAAACTCGCCACTTCCAGTTTGAACCTGAATAATGCCAAATAAAGTCAGTAATATCCCCACAATCACTAAAGGATGGAACTTTTGCTCTTTGGTTAAAATTAAAAGTAGAACGGTCAGGCTTGGCCACAAATAATTCAGAATACTCACTTCAACGGCTTGTTGATTGTTTTGAGCAAATGCTAAAGAAAGTGACAGGCATAACTCATAAGCAACAAACAAAATAGAGCCGAAAATCAGATAAGATTTAGGGAATAAATGTAATTTGGGTGGTTTAAATAAGATCAGTAAAATGACGGAACTTAAACTGTAAATTAAACAGATACCCAAAATTGGACCGAATCCATCCGTAACTTGTCTTAATAACCCGACAATAGAAGCCCAGAACAAAATGGCACACAATCCAATTATAGTGGCGAAACGATGTGACATAATCTCCTAATTAACCCGCGTAAAATTCATGTGAATGTAGCAATAGTCAGATGATGCGACAAGGTATTTATGACAAAGACGAATCAATATCATTTAATCAAAGCCCTATCCAAATCGGACAGATCATACTAGATACGCAGCTTAAAATTACATGTTTTGCATTGTCCTCTCTTCCCCCCAAAGAGATGTCATACCATCACTGTTTATTTGACAGGAAATAATCATGAACTATAAATATTTACTTCATTGTTTAATTCGCACCTTGCACCAAATTTTGCTTGGGTAATAACTTGCAACCACAAGATAAAGCATCATTGACCCGCGCAGCTGCCTTACCCATGACCAACATATGCATATCCCCCGATACAATAGTCGCGACCACTTTATGTAAAGGGCAAGTTGCTTTATCTCCAACACAAGCAACGGCAATTCCCTCGACTAAGAAACTAGAATTGCCAGAAATTACTTTTCCGCCACCTGTTGTTGGACATCCAACTGTTATATAAGGCGTCGCCATACCCCTATCCCCTTATTAGCAACTAAAGTACTTCAAACTCAATTCTACGATTTTTTTTACGTCCCTCTATTGAGGCATTATCCGCGACAGGTTTCTCTGAACCTAATCCAGCCGTACTTAAACGTCCTGCAACAATTTCTTTTTGAATCAGATACATTTTGACGGCTTCTGCGCGTGCCAAGCTCAATGCCACATTCTTTTTAGCATCACCAGAGCTATCAGTATGACCAATAATTTTGACGTTCTTGTCTCGTACTTTATTTAATGCTACTGCCATCTCATCCAGAATTTTTGTTCCTGTAGCCGTTAAAATTGCACTTCCAGATTCAAATTCTACAATTCGATCTTTCAAAGCATCATCTACGATTTTTTGTTCGGATTGGTTAATCGTAAAACTCGTATTTACCCGATAAGGTGGTTGCACAAGGGATTGAAACATAGATGTAACTGGTTGAATTTCTGTTGGATTCAGCAGTTTTCCTATTAATTCAACTTGCGTTCCTTTTACAGTTAACTTACCAGCCGTGATTTTTTTTAAATCCGTAGTAATCACCCGTGCCACAGTATCATCCCAAGCTTGGGGTGTCGCTACAGGTCGTATCTGGATTTTATCCACAACCTGATCCTGCCCATAAACAGCATACAATTTCTGTAAAATTGCCTGTTTACTGGTTTGATTAGCAACCACACCTTCAACAATAACAGGCTGTGCATAAAGTAATGCACTGGACAAAAACCCACATGCCAAGATGATATTTTTGCAAATCATTCTCTTTTTAAAATTCATTTTTATGTTAGCCACGAATAAATGTTTGTTTAAAAAATTTAATACCTTGATTGAGGCTTAATTGCCGTTCACACAAAGCTTGTTCTAATACAGCTAAACCTGCATTTTGTTCTAAATAGCTGTCTATCCATTCTGCCTGAATCAGAGAAACCCAGCGTTCAGTGGTAAAATTTTGCATAAAAATATCACTGAGTGCTGAAATATCAGCACCTTGAAAACCAAAGAGTAAAATAGGCTCTTCAGCATGAAGCAGTCCAATCAAGACCTCTGTATTTTGGCTGCCAATGAACAAATAAATTAAATTGACCCAGAATGCCGCGATTTCATAACGATAATGTGCATTATGAATTGGTAGAATCAAGACTTTATTTAAATTGGCAACACCGAAACTGAGAATAGGCTGCAATAATAATCCTAAGCCAATCATACTTTGAGCAAGCTGATAACTATTCATTTTCATTAAACTAGCAAATGAATACATGGTCTGATTGTCAAAGAAATCTAGGCTGACATTAAGATTACAGCTCAGCTTATCACGACCAAAATTTGATAATTGTTCTAATAATTGATCAGGTTCCTGAATCGCTTGCAGCTTTTTATTTGTTTGAAATAAATCAATTAACAAAGGTTTATACACAACTGGTGCATAAGACAAATTCTGTATTGGCTTAGGAACTTCAAGTAAATGACACAATACCATTGGAAACTTTCGCCCCGAAGCATCTTCACTAGCTTCTAAGTTGGCAAGTAACAGCGGTGATTCCATTGGATTAGCAATGAAAAAGTCTAAGCTCGGTAAAGTTTGATATGCCTTTTCGAAATCAGGTTTTTGCATCGCCAACTCCAATGCCTCCGTCATCCAGCGATCAATCATTTGAATAACGTTAGACTGCCCCTTACTTTTTAAGAAGTCGCCACGTGCTGGACTCTTGCCAAAATAAAATGATGCCGTTTTACTTATTTGCATTGAGTCTCTCCCTCACTCCTTCTCAATCGTCGTATCATTGTGGTTTTACTCCTGATAAAACTTGTGAAGTAGACGTCAAATTTTGAGGTTCTGCTTTTATATTGACTTGGGTCGGTGCAACTTGTGCAGCAACAACCCGCACAGCTTTGTCCATAACCACTTTATCAACCAGTTGTAATCCGGCATAACCTCGACCAGCACCAACATTACTGCCACTATTACCACTAATCAGGCGGAAGTTTAGCTTCACAAAAAGTGATGGATCTTTCGGGCTTGACCAAGTCATTTCAAAACTACCGTTTTGTTGTTTTCTTTGCGCAGAATCAATCAGTCGGTTAATGCCATATTCACCTGGCGCCTCAAAAATTGTATGGGTTTGCCCTGCTAAGTCGACGGCAGTAATTCTGACACCAGGAATTGCATTTTGATTTGGCCAAATAAAATTCACCCACTGCTGTATTCCATTTTCATACACCATTCTTTGACCATCAATATCGATGCTATAAGACAGCAATTTTGGATTTGGTAATGGATAGAATTGGAAATTCGATTGACTCGCTGCAGCAGAAGGTGTTGTTTGATTTAAATCACCTGTCGCTACGCCATTAGCAGGGGCAACATAACTTTGAAAATTCATCACAAACTGCGGGTTTAGACCTATACCTAAATCTTTCCATGTTTTAGATGACAACATATATCCACGACGGATCACCAAAGGATCCAGACTTTCTTTAACAAAACGGGCAATACTGCCTGTCTCACCAAAAATCTGTGCAATTTCCGCACTGGTCGCTTGTATCGTCGCGCCCTGATTAAATGGATATTTTTGCCCCAAAGTCATGCTAAATGGTTGATAAGCCTGCATCACCCATAATTTATTCAGTTCGTTTTGTGCAGGTGGCAATAACGCATTAAAAGCTTGGGTCAATGGGCTTACCAATAGACGTTGTAACACCTGCTGATCTGTCGCATTCAGCCCAACCATTAATTTTTCATCCACAATTTTCTGTGTGGTATTAAATACTGAAGTTTGTTCATTAATGGTTTGTTTAACAACGGTCAAAGCGCTTGGACCAATGTCACCTGCATTTTTTAAATCATTAAACTTACTACGCACCTGAGAAAGATTGTTTAAATACTCATCTAAAAGAGACTGGTTTTGCTGATCATCACGCTTACGTACCAATTGGTAGAAAAATACAAACTCTTGCGATATTGGCCCTTGAGCCTGATTAATGGCTTTCTTTATGGCATCTTCGTTATTTTGTCTTAATATCGTACGCTTAAACCATGCAACAAAACCTGTTTGTGGGGCTGCCAATTCAGCTTGTACAACAGGGTTATCCCAACTGGTTTCCTTGGTTACACGTTCGATCAATATTCTGATTGGTGAGTTTTGTGGTTCGCCTAAGATTTCGACAATACGAGCGTCACTATTAAAGTCTGTTCCTTTGGCATAATGTACGGCGTTCAGGAACTTTTTCCATTCTGCAATATATTCCTGCTTATACAGTTGCGTGAGTTGTTTTCGAATTTGGTCTGGGCTTCCAGTAAAGGTTAAATCATCCGATTGGGTCGTATTCAGCACCCAATCTTTCGTATCAGTGGGTTTATTCGCAGCATCTTCAATCGCTTGAGCAACATAATCATCCCATGCCTTATAAGTAAATACACCGGGCAGCGCGTAGCCTCCCATTAATGTGGTCTTGTTACTTTCACCGACAATCTGACCAACAGTCAGTGCAGGAAAACGAACTGATGCCCGCATTTTAATTTCATTATAAACTCGGTCTCGTGCAGGCATACCCCGCACTACAGCCACCATGACTTGACGAGTTTGATCCACCAATTGGGTATCTGCTTCTAATACAGGGAACTGTTTTTGATTTGCTAAAGACATCGCATAAGTTAAAACTTGCTCCGCTTTTTGCGTCAGCTCACTTTGCGGCATGGCTCCACGATTTGCCAATAACCAAGAACGCCAGAACTTTGTCACCTGATCACTGAGATGACTTGCATCCATATACTGTGGATTGCTTAGCATGATATACGCTTTTAAAGCATTATAAGCATCTTGAGGATTGGTATCAGACGGTTCAAAGTACTGTTGATTTTTATTGGCTGCCAATTGCTGAATTTGTACATTGACATGATTCGCCTTCAGCGTTGCTTCATTGCTTTTAACCCGCTGCAAATATTGCTCGATATTCTGTTGCGAAGGTTCCAGCACAATCTGCCGAATACCTTTCAAATACTCACCTTGAAGCTTCTCACGTAATTCATCACCTTGATATAAACCAAATGAAAATTTGAAAGGGCGATCTTGATCAAAGGTATCTAATTGCTGCAATCGATTTTGTAGAATTAAAAGCGCTTCTAATTGTGTCCCCAAATCAGTTTCAGATGTTTTTTCCAACTGTTGGACTTTGTTGAGATCTGCTTGCACATCGAGAATCAATTGCTGATTATTACGATAAGACCAAACCCATACGCCAAGTACCATAGCGACAGTCATCAAACCCACCATAAAGCCCAAGTAACGTTGGCGTTTACGCAAAGGATTAATATGTTGCTTCACTAAATTCTTATCTTTCAAAATCACATTTGAAAATAAGCCTTTTAAGAAATAACCATGATTTTGTGCATTGGTTTTTTTCGATGAATCTCCAGAATGCAGCAAGTTTAGATCAAATTCTTGTGCAATTTGCTCCGTCATCGGGCTTTCAATGATGCCCTCCTGTAATGCACTGGTGAAATAGAAGCCACGAAATACAGGTTTAAATTGATAAGGATTGTCTTCAAACAATGCGGCAATAAAGGTCTTTACCGCTGGTTTTAATGTTTTGAATTCAAGCGGAAAAGTCATCACCCCAGGTGAAATATTCTGTGCGTGGCGACGACTTAGATGTGTGGTGCTTACGCTTTTTAAGCCATCAAATAGCGTATTATAATGTTGCTCAAATAAGTCTGAAGCATTGGGTGAAGAGTCTGCATGATACGGAAGTGTTGCACCCCACACTTGATCGAATTCCTGACCCTCATAACATTCAAAAAACTCAGTAAAACCCGCGATCAAATCCATTTTCGTAAACACCACATAAACTGGTGCAAAAACTTCTAATCGTTCTGTTAAGTCTTGAATCCGGGCTCTTAAGTTCTTGGCTAGTTTTAGTGATTTTTCAGGGCTCTGACTAATCAGTTCGGCAATACTAACCACCACAATTAACCCATTCACAGGTGCTTTCGGTCGATTTTTTTTCAATAGTTTTAGAAAGCCAAGCCATTCGCCATGATCCTCTGCATACACAGAGTAGCGACCCGCTGTATCTAATAAAACGCCGTCTGTGGAGAAAAACCAATCACAGTTTCTGGTTCCACTTAGCCCCGCAGAGACCACTTTTTGATGCGATTCTTCAAATGGAAACTTCAATCCAGAATTATAAATCGCCGAACTTTTACCTGCTGCTGGGTTACCAATAACCATATACCAAGGCAACTCATATAAAGCGGCATTACCCTTTTTATCCCCCAACTTTGATTTACGAATCAGTTGAATGGATTCTTTCATCTGCTGTTGAATCAGTCTTAGTTCTTCATTATTTTGGGTTTGACCGTACTCAGATTCAGTTTCTTTACCTATTGCTTCTGCAAGTTGTTCACCTTGCTGTTCATGTTTGCGACGCTGAATCAGCCAATAAATACCATAACCGATCAAACCTAAAAGATAGGCAATACATAGCATGATAAAGATATGCCGTGGCACAACATTAAATGAAGATATCAGAGCAACCAATATGGAAAGTGCAATCATTGCTTTTGGATTGGTAATGTACTGCCACAAGTAGCCTAAAATTGTATACATTGTTATCTCGTCAATTTTAATATTCTTAAGTATTTAATTCTGATAGTAATTCTTCAGACTGAAATATCACATGTGTGTGTGGAGCATCCAGACTGAACACAAAACTATGCATAGATTCAGGTGCTTGAAGCCCAAGAAGAAATCCGAAAATCTTAGCCAAACTTTGCGTATGTCCTAAACTGTAATGACTATATAAACAGTGATACGACTGTATGTTTGATGAACCAATATGGGTTGCTATTTGTTGAGCAACTTTCATTTGAGCAATATTATCTGGCACCACAAAAAACGGAGTTTCGTTCGCATATTGTTCTAAGTTTTCAATGCCTAATTTACCAATAAAATTCATCAAATTTATTTCGTTTTCAACCAGTTCGATCACTTTTACTCTGGATAATTCAGACACTTGTACTGATTCGGCTGCAATACAACAACTGCCAATGAACTCTGCAGGAATATATTGATCAATTGTCCATAGATGTTCGTCAATCATGTCCTGATCTATGGCTGAGTCAACCACGGTGATATATGAAATTTCATCCTTTTGATGCTGAATGGTTTTAAGCAGTTTAATCCATTCCGCATAGGCATTTTCTGTACCCCAATAATGGTAATGTACGTTTATTTGTTGTACTAACAGCCCTAAACTCTGCAAATACTCTTCAATTAATACATCACTCGATTGTTCATTCCAAACATGGAGTAAGTAATCGGAAAGTACCACATGAATATTCAACATATTGAGGCGAGGAATATCCATAACCATTGTTTGTTCTTCTTCATCTTCCTGATAATCGGAGCGAATCCAAGCAGGATGCATACGATATTCATAAGCAAGTTGCTGGTCATAAAACAGCGCTGAATTTTTCAAATGCTCCACAATAGTTAATAAGGAGGCACAATTTTCATTGAGTTCAGCCTGCATCAATGCCTGTATGCGTTGTTGAATTTCGCTTATCTCAGCGCGATCCATTTCATGGTCTAAAGACTCATCGACAGGATCAGGCATTCGGTAAGATAAAATTGGGTTACCCATCTGATTCACAAGTTTGGAGTCCAATGCGGGTGCAGGCATTTCCGCCATTTTTGCAAATATTTCTTGGTTTTTCCCCAAAGCAGATTGCAGCGAAGTTGCATAAACATTTAAACGTAGATATTCAGGATTGAGCCGATTTTGTGTATTTTCGCTTTCAAGGGATGGATGAGCTTCAATCAGTTTTGAATCTTGCTGCTTATTTTGTATAAATTGGTATAGCTTCCATATGAGATAAGGGCTTAGCACTACCAATGAAATCAAAAAAGGCATCAACACAAAATAAAGCAATAAATCTTGTGCTGTCGGTTCAAATTTAGCATCACGCCAGTAATAAATAATCAGCGTAGAACTTAAAATAAAGATACTTAAAACTGTACTGAATATAATTTTAAGCATTTTAGATCTCTCGTATTAACGCATAACAAAATTCGTTATGATCTTCTGTTAATTTCGGCATTAAGAAAGTTCCCTGCCCCAAACCCAATGATTGATTTGCACCAATTTGAACTGCTTTCTTGTCAGTCCTTTTCAAAATTAAACGAACATCAACATGCAAAGTCGGGTCACACCAACTCTTAAAAATCTTTCTAAGTTGTTCACTTAAACCTTTCCCTGGCAAATAATCTAAATAATGTGGGTACGTTAAAGGCCCAATTTGAACTTCTATTTTTCCATCCACCTGACGGACTTTTTCACCACAAAAAGTATTTAAACCCAAAGCATTTTTAGCCAAACCACCCAAACTGGTTTTCTGAACATCATTAAGCTGAAAGGTTTCAACAATAAATTCTTTAATTTCGATCTTTTGCTTAAACACACAATGCAACATCGTTTTCAAGGCATGAACATTATTATTCTGTCCTTGCATTAATCCTGAAAACTCAGCAAAAAAGTCATTCAAGTCGGAAGACTGATGTTGCTGTCGCACAAAACCATTTAATGCATGTAAAATTGTTAAATAGTGATTATTCTGATCAATTTCGTAACGAACAGGTAAGTTATAAACCAGACTGGAATCGACATATTGAGCAGTCAACTTATGATTAAAAAGTCCAATAAATTTCTGTACTTCATCACGTTGCTTACGAGGTGATAACTTTATTTTCTGCGTATAGCTATAAGGTAATGCCCCTTGTATCCCAAGCAAGCCCACCATCAAGTTTTTGAGTTCAATTTTATCTTCTGCTAAATTTAATGACTCAATCTCTGCAATAGGAAAGTTGAGCTGAATTGAGCTCTCAAAACTAAAACGATCCGCCCAATGTTGAACTTGATTAAAAATAGGATCATGCCGTAACAGCCGAGTCGTTTGGATAAACTCATAAGCTGTAGGCATGTGAAACAGACCATCAATTACAGAAGCTTCTTGCCACCAACGTTCTGAACGCATTGGTATAACTCCTGTCCTGATTGATGATCAAAAATTGTCAAATCCACAAAACTGTTCATTTGTACTTTTAAGTTGAATACATAGCTCAATAACTGGCTAAAAATATATAAACTATGCCCACGAAAGACTTCTGCTTTGATTGATACTTTGACTTTTATACCGCGGACAAAAGCTGGGAATGGCTTGATATTCATCATTTTATGCATTGATTCAAATTCAATGCCCTGAATGGCATCAATCAATAGATGATTTTCTTTGGCATTTGATAAATTATATAAAGCCAGTAATTCTTGAATATGGGGTAACGCATTTTCTTGCATTAATGTCATCAAATTCAAAGACAAATGTGAAATCAGTCGCCACTGTTCTTCTTTATTTCCATTAAAGACATAACATGGTGAAGGTCGTTTTAAGACCTGCGCACGCCGAACTAAGCCCACACCATTCATATTTAAAGTATGCTGACTTAAACTCATGCTCTCATAAGGCAAATTACCATTAGAACACAGTAAATTTGTACTAATAAAATCAGACTTGATTTCATGAGGATTCAAATGCCGAGAAATAATGGAATAACCCAATTCAATGTTTTTATGTTGATATTGTTTTTGATTCAATGCATAAAAATATCGTGCATCCTCTTTATGCGCATGACTCATGGCAAAAAATGGTGAAATCGGATAGGTTACGGCATCTTGATCGTGTTTTTCTCTCATCATTTGCATATTAAGAATAGAATAAACACGATAAAATTCAGGGTGATGTGCGTCTGTTAAAATTGGATATTCTAATTTTTTATGATCAATCTTCTGTGGCTCAGCTTTTTTCTCAAACAAATTAATTGCTGGACTACTAAAAAGCTTGAAATTCGCAATATTTAAAGCTGAATAATTATGAACAATTGCAGGGTCAGTCAAATTGAGTTTTAAATGCACATGTAATTCAAATTGGCTATTTCGCTGCGTAAATTTTTTTAGCTGCTTTAAATTCAACTGAAGATAGTTAAATTTTTCTGAAAAGCAAAAATATTCCATTAAAAGCCGATAAGCATGGTGAGTATGCTGATCTAAAGGCAATAAGCTTTCTTTTTCTGTAAAGCCCATCACTTCAAATGGATTTTCGATTGGCAATATATGCTGACCTGATTTCAAGCTAAAACTGGTTTCAGACCTAAACACTGTATCTAAAAACTGCAAAGGAAAATTAGAAATTGCATCTAAATATATTGGGATAACTTCATTGTCCAACCATGTTTCTGCGCCATTAAACGCTTCAAAAGAAAATACCAACGTGGCATTTTGGTTCAAGTGCAAATGCGAGCTCTGATTGGTCTTAAATTCTAAGGATTTAAGCTGTATCGGTAATAGTCGAACAGCCAAGCTCGTTTTAAACTCACACTGTACGCCTTTCACACTTCGTGATTTAAGTGTGGTTTTTTCTGGAATAATTGTGACTTCTGTTAGCTTCTTTTGCTTTTCAATATCTTCAAAACTAACAACAGTACAAGCAGGAAAATGTCTTAAATATTGAGGAAACATCACCTCAAATAATGACCGTGTAAACACGTCATAACTGTCTTCTAATTTTTTATCAATTCTTGCTGCAATTAAAGAAAAAGCTTGGATTAGTCGCTCAATGTGTGGGTCATCAATTTGCTCTTGATTCAGTGATAACCGTTGCGCAATTTTAGGATACTTTTTCGAAAACTCTCTCGACTGTAGTGCAAACTCTTGCAACTGCTTTTCGTAATAAGGTAAAAGTTCTTCAATCACAGCGTTGTCCTTGTACCTTAAGATTGCGCAGAAATAACATATTGTTGCGTCGTTGGTTTTAACAACGCATCAAAAACGACAGGCTCATATAAAGGATGAATATTTAAATAAGCCTGAATGGTTAAACACAATGCGCCCATATTGTGACCATCCAGAAGCATTTCCACTTTGACTTGTTTTAATCGCGGTTCATGTGCCGAAATTGATTGCTCTATAGACTGACAAATTTGCTCTCGATCGAGTGGGTTTGCTGTAGAAAGTCCAACAAAATCAATAATACCGAATTGCACTATTGATTGTTTAGACAAAGGATAAGCATCAATAATATGATCTAATTTTGCCATACGGCTATTGAGCAAATCTTCAAGATCATTGGCGACTGACTGTCTTAATTCTTGAATTGAAAGTCCTCTTATACTTTCAGTTTCAGGAAGTAAGCGATCAAACAGCGTGGACTGAAAACCGTAGGGATGTAACTGTTCTAAACTCATGCTCATTATCTAAGTCAATTTATTCTGCATTCAAAAATAGAGGACAACGATGGTCATCCTCTATGTATTGATCTGAGTTCAGTTATGCAGCATACGATGCTGTGTTATTAGACAATGACCATTTCTTGGTCACTGCACCTTTCGCAGTACCATTAATATCTTGTTGATTATACGTCCACTCAACAGCAGCATATTTCAAGCCGAAAGTTTCAGTTGGAACACCTTCTTCATTGACAATCGGCGCCACACTTGAAACGAGAACATGCTTCAATTTAATTTGAAGATATTTAATACGCTTATCACCATTGGCACGGTAAAAATCAATTTGCACTTCATCAAAAGTGTAACCTGCTGAACATGCTTCCCATAGTTTCGGGCTAGTCGCATCAAGGTCTTTTACAAAGTGCATATCTGCATGTTCAACACGTTCAGCGGTATGTCCACCCACGCTAGATGAAGTTGCAGACTTAGGCTGACGAATATTGTGTGCCCAAGAGTTTACTTCTAACCAACCCTTGTGCTCAGAGTCGCGTGACTCACCATCAACTTTGTATTTACCTCGAAATTCGACGTATATATCTTTCATGAGATTATCCTATATTATAAAGTTCTTAATTATTGAGCTGTTCTTAATTTAATTAGAAGACTGAGGCAACTCAGTGACGAGTCGCAAAGATACGGACAACTCGTCCAGCTGGAAATGTGGTCTTAAAAAAACCACAGACTTGTAGTGACCAGGCTCTGCTGGATTTTCTACAACTTTCACGGAAGCCTCTCTTAATGGAAATTGGGCTTTTGCTTCTTGAGAAGCCCCATCATCCAAGAGCACATATTTTGCCAACCATTCATTTAAAAAGGCTTCGACATTGCCTGCTGATGCAAAACTACCCACTTTGTCACGCATCATGGCTTTTAAATAATGTGCAATACGAGAAACTGCCATAATGTATTGAATCTGACTCGATAATGCTGAATTTGCATTTGCAGTATCATTGTCATATTTCTTTGGTTTTTGCGCAGATTGCGCACCAAAAAATGCGGCATAATCCGTATTCTTACAATGTACCAATGGAATAAAACCAAGGTCACTTAACTCTTTTTCACGACGGTCTGTAATCGCAATTTCGGTTGGACATTTAAATGCAACTTCGCCGTCATTGGTTTTAAAGGTATGTACTGGTAAACCTTCAACCAATCCCCCTCCTTCTACTCCACGAATTGCAGCACACCAACCATGCATATCAAATGCATTGGTTAAACGTGTACCAAATGCATAAGCAGCATTCATCCATAAATATTCATCATGGTTTTGACCCGAAACCTCTTCTACAAAATTAAAGCCTTCGGTTTGCATGCCTTGCTTTGGATCATAGGGTAAACGACCTAAAACCCGTGGCATGGTTAATGCCACGTAGCGGGCATCATCACTTTCACGGAATGAACGCCACTGCACATATTCAGCGGTTTCAAAAATTTTTGATACATCTCGCGGTCGGTCAATATCGGTAAACGATTCCAGACCTAACATATTGGCACTGGCAGCAGAGATAAACGGAGCATGAGATGCCGCAGCAACATGTGAGATTTGCTCTAACAAATACATATCTGCTGGGGTACGGTCAAATTCAAAATCACCAATCAAAGTTGCATACGGTGCTCCACCAAAGGAACCATATTCTTCTTCATAAATTTTCTTGAATAGGGTGCTTTGATCAAAGTCTGTCGCGCTTTGAAAATCTTTAATCAACTCTTTTTTCGTGGTGTTTAATACCCGAATTTTAATGAGCGGATTTGAAGGTGATTCTTGGCAGAAGTAATACAATCCACGCCATGTCGATTCAATTTTCTGAAACTCAGCATGATGCATAATTTGACTTAATTGTTTGGAAATCAAGTCATCAATTTCGGCAATCCGCTTATCAATCGACATCGACATATTGTCTGAAACTGTAATTGTTCCTGCCATCACTTCTTTAGCTAATTCAGCAATGAGACTTTTCGCACGGTCATGCTCTTCATCATTTCGAGCGATACGACTTTGTTCAACAATAGAATCGAGTAAAGTTAATTCAGCGGAGTTATCTTGTACAGCAAGTGCCGATTGCATGTTATTCATTGTCCGCTCCTACTTCTTCACTCAACTGGCGGACTTGTTCGGTATTTTTTAAAACATCATCTAACAAATCTTCTAAACGTTCACTATTCGAAATTTTATTACGTAAATCTGTTAAACGTTCACGTGCTTCGACCAATTTACGAAGGGGTTCAATTTGCTGTGCAATGTTTTCTGGTCTAAAGTCATCCATTGATTTAAAGGTTAAATCAACCCCAAAGCGCCCACCCGTTTCTGAAAGCGTATTTTGTACCTGAAAAGTCGCTCGTGGCGAAAGCGACTCCATGACTTCATCAATATTTTCTAAATCGACGTTCACAAACTTTTTATCTTTAAGTTTGGTTTTTTCCTGTTCCGAAGCCGCAGAAAAATCTCCTAAAACACCGACAACAAAAGGGAGTTCCTTAATTTCTTTCCCTTCACCCACTTCTACGTCATAAGTAAGTTGGACACGCGGGGGGCGAATACGTTGCAATTTTTTTTGCACGCTTTCTCGTTTAGCCATGATTTAAAACCTTGTATTTTAAATTGTTATAAACCCGCAAAAGGGTTGCTGCTGCTGTTCGTATTACTATTGGTTGTATTTACTTTAACCGTCGTTGTACTTGTCTTAGTCTTATTGCTTGTTGTCGCTGCGGATTTGGTTTTAGACTTAGTTTTTGCAGTTGTTGCGACTTTTGCTGATTTTGCTGCTTTTGTTTTCGATGATTTCGACGTTGATTGATTCCTTTCAGCTGTATTTAAAGCAGTTTCTAATAAAACTGAGGCTGGTTTTGCTGAATCAATTGATCGAATGAGTTCATTTGCAGCAGGATAAGTAATGTCCGAGCTAAGATAGCGCATTTCTTTCTGACGCATTTGTTTTAGAGCATCATTTGCAAGATCAGTCGCCGCGAGGAACTTGACATCAGTCAAGGTATTACCCTGTACTTTTTCAGCTTCAAGCTGCTGTACCAGTGCTAAAGCTTTTTCGCTTCGACCAATTTGCTGAAAACGTTGCGCCGCTTGAACTAAATAACCATTTTTATTATCTGCGTTTTTTTTATCGCAAATTTGGCTATATGTTTTTAATAAAACAGGATCATTTTCACCAGAAACTAACGGATTTTTCTTGATGCAACTTCGAGAAATATCAATATCTGAATTACTCGCAAATGCACTCATAGATAAACTAGACAGCATTAAGCCTGCCCATAAGAGAATATTTGTCTTCAAAACAACCTCTATTATTAAGTCTTTGTCTAAAGTTTTAACCGTTTATATTCTGGTTTTTACTTTATGTATTTTTAAAGTAGGCAGATTTAACTAAATATTAACTACAGTAGTCAAGACAAATTTTGTCATCTTTCGACATTTAATAAATTTAAATAACACTTTTTTTCTTAAATTTTATGATATATGATTCGCACGACTTTATACCAATTACTTAAAAACATAATTTTTCATGCTAGAAAGTTATGATTTTTTTGACTAAGAAAATTTGATTATTACTTTTTTATTAATAACTTAACCAACAAAAATATTCGTATTAAAGTAGTGATTCAAATCTTAGTCTCAAAAGCTGAGATCCATAATGAATAATTTAAAAGTTTTAATTACAAAACTGTCTATTCCTGCACGTGAAGCTTTAGAAAAGGCAGCGAACTTTTGTGTTTCTCAACAAAATTTTGAAATAGAGATTGAGCATTTACTGACTGAATTGGTGAAACAAAATTCAGATAATGATCTGCAACTCATATTAAAAAAATACAAAATCGCGCATGAAGAACTTTTAAATGATTTAAGCCAAAGTATTGCATTATTGCCTAAAGGCAACACTCGTACCCCTATTTTTGCTTTATCTATTGTTCGTTTATTCGAACAAGCTTGGCTAGTGGCTTCTGCTGAGAAAATACCTGTTATTCGAAGTAGCCACTTATTGATTGCATTACTTACTGCGGCTGATTTACACCAGATTGCAACCCGAGCATCTGTACACTTAACTATGTTGCCAATCGACACGATAAAACATCAGTTTTTAGACATTTGTCGAAACAGTACCGAATGTGATACAACGCCAGCAGTACAGCCAAAAACTGATCTACCCTCTAGTTCTATCCAACCATCAACTTCGCAAACACCTGCTTTAAATCAATACACCATCAACTTGACGCAAAAAGCACAAAACGGACAAATTGATCCTGTAATTGGACGCGAACATGAAATTCGCCTCATGCTCGATATTCTGATGCGACGTAGACAAAATAACCCGATTTTAACTGGCGAACCAGGTGTCGGAAAAACAGCGGTTGTTGAAGGACTGGCTTTAAAAATTGCACAAAATTCCGTTCCAGATGCGCTCAAAAATGTACAACTTCACACCTTAGATATGGGGTTATTACAAGCAGGAGCCAGTGTAAAAGGTGAGTTTGAAAACCGACTGAAACAAATTATTCAGGAAGTTCAAAGTTCAAGTCATCCTATTATTTTATTTATAGATGAAGCACATACACTGATTGGTGCAGGAGGACAAGCTGGGCAAAATGATGCTGCAAATTTACTTAAACCCGCGCTAGCTCGTGGTGAACTGCGTACTATTGCCGCAACAACTTGGGCAGAATATAAACAATACTTTGAAAAAGATGCAGCCTTAAGTCGTCGCTTTCAAGTCATTCAAGTTGAGGAACCAACCGAAGCTGTTGCCATTGATATGCTACGCGCCATGATTCCAGTTATGACTGAACATTTTAAGTTACAAATTGATGATGAAGCAATTATAACCGCAGTTCATGCATCACATCGTTACATTACAGGGCGTCAACTCCCCGATAAGGCCATTAGCGTTTTAGACACTGCGGCTGCACGTGTCGCACTTACGCAGAATGCTCAACCTGTTCAATTAGACCAATTTCAAGCGCAGTTGCACAATCTCAAATTGGAACTGAACATTCTACAGAATGAACATCAAAGCAATCCAATTCATGAAGAACGTCTGAACAGCATTCAAGAAAACATTCTGTCTTTAGAACAAAATATTCAAGTCATACAACAAAAATGGCAGCAAGAACTGGCTTTAGTAAAACAAATTCAAGCGCTGCAAGATGGTCAAGCAGTTAACTGTAATGAGCAAATTGCTGAACTCAGATTCAAACTTCTCCAATTACAAGACAATAACCCTCTCGTGTTTGACCGCGTGAATGCCACCATCATCAATGAAATTATTTCTGATTGGACGGGTATTCCTGTTGGTAACATGGTCAGCGATGAAATTAAACAAATACTGAACCTTAAAAACAAACTTGAACAACGCGTCATGGGTCAAGATTATGCGTTAAAACTGCTAGTTCAAGGCATTAAAACTGCTAAAGCCAAGCTGGAAGACCCCAATAAACCACAAGGTGTGTTTATGTTAGTGGGACCAAGTGGTGTAGGTAAGACCGAAACAGCACTGGCGCTAGCACAGGAATTATATGGCGGTGAATCGCACTTAATTACCATCAACATGTCCGAATATCAAGAAGCCCATACCGTTTCCTCGTTAAAAGGTTCGCCTCCAGGTTATGTAGGCTATGGTCAAGGTGGCGTATTGACCGAAGCTGTACGACGAAATCCGTATAGTGTTGTTTTATTGGATGAAATTGAAAAAGCACATCAAGATGTTCAAGAATTATTTTTCCAAGTCTTCGACAAAGGTACTCTAGAAGATGGAGAAGGACGTGTCATTGATTTTAAAAATACTACGATCTTACTGACTTCAAATACAGGCTCAAGCAACATCATGCAAGCCTGTCTAAATCATCCAGTCGAGCAATGGCCTACTGCTGAGCAACTACTTGATAAATTAAAACCAAGTTTATATCAACAATTTAAACCTGCATTCTTAGGTCGCATGCAAATTGTTCCATATTTCCCATTACATGATGATCTTTTAATTCAAATTATTGAGCATAAATTAGGAAAAATTATCAAACGCATCGAGCAGCAATATCATGTGCAGGTTCAGTATAGTGATGATGTCAGCGAGCTATTACTTAGTCGTTGTACTGAAGTGGATAGCGGTGCCAGAAATGTAGATCATATTTTAAATGCCTCGATTCTACCTGCTTTAGCGACGGAAATTTTGCTGGCTTTAAGCGAACAAAAGTTGCCAAATCAAATTTGGATAGACATAGACAATGATGAATTCATTTATGTTCTTGATTCTAAGATAAAACCATCTAAAAAGAAAAAAGCCAAAGCAGTCAAAGCTGAAACTGTATAAAACGTAAATTGGATTATTTCGTATTATGAATATAGAGTTAGATAAGTTACTCGAACCCATTTCGGGTGCAAAAGCGTGTGGGGAAGATTTATCCTTTTCCAATGAATTTCATGCCATTAAAAAAGCCAAGACTGAAGATGATCCATCTTTGATCTTGGGTGATTGGATTACAGAACCGAAACAAGCAGACTGGAATTTTGTTGCAGAACAAAGTTGCCAACTTCTGATTGAAAAAACCAAAGATATTCGACTGCTCACTTGGTTATCCGAAGCATGGGCAAATTTATATGGTTTTCATGGCTTAGCGAAGAGTCTGGAACTGTCACACCGTTTATTAGAACAATTCTGGCTCAAGTTGCACCCTGCAATTGAAGAAGATGACTTAGATCAACGCTTGGGATTATTAAAAGGTTTAGTCAATCAACTTCCGCTATTAATCAAAAAAACACCATTGATTGAAAGTTCGCCAGCTTATTCTTTATGTGATTATGAAAATTTTCTGTATCAGAACAACAATCAAAGAAAACAAGCAGATGATGATACGGTATTTTCGAATCAACTTGAGCAATTTGACCTCGCACTTGCGCAGAGCTCTCGAACAGTACAATTACAGAATTACCAAAGTTTTGAACAACTTTTATTGCATTGGGAAACCTTAAAACTGGTACTAGATCAACTCATGCAACTGGAAGCCCCAAGCTTTGCGCATATTGATTCACAGCTTGAAGATATCCATAAGTCATTAAAGAAAATTTATAAAGCGGATCAATTTCAACATGGATCTGACACTTTAGACACTTCATCTACGCTTGAAATATCAACAGATACCCGTCAATTGCCTCACACCGAAACAGCTTTCGCTATGCCCCTGCATTCACAACAAGGTTTTCAACCTTCCCCACAAAGTCATTTACAAAATCGGGAACAAGCTATCAAAGTTTTGCAGGACATTGCCGATTATTTTCAAACACATGAACCCCATAGCCCAGTGAGTTATATGCTGCAAAAGACAGTGAAATGGAGCCAAATGCCTTTACATGAATGGTTAGCTCAGGTCATTAAACAGGAAAATCCACTTGAATCTGTTCAAGAATTATTGGGCATCTCCTCAACCAACAATGAAACAAGTAACTGGTAATTGACATGTTTAAAGCAGAAAAAATTCTTTGGGGCGAAGGCTTATTTTTACGTCCTCAACACTTTCAATTACAAGACCGTTATCATGAACAGCATCTGAATCATACCATTCGCGCGACCATCCCATTTGCCTATGGTATCCAAAAGATTACCTTCGATGAAAGCCAATTGAACTTAAACGTTTTGGCTTTAGAAGCGATTGAAATGATCTGGCAAGACGGTGAAATTTATGCCGCTCCCTCACGTGACCTTTTACCTGAGCCCATTTTATTGGATCATTTAAACTTGCAAGGTGAAATGCAAATTTATTTGGCGATTCCTATTGTACAAGCCAATAAAAAAAATGTCTCATATGAAAAAAGTTCACAGCCGAGTCGTTATCATTGTTATTTGACTGAAACCCATGACCTGTTTACCGATGCATCTCCTGCTGAAATTTCCCTATTGCAACGTCGTGCAGAATTTAAGCTATTAGAACCACATATCATGCCAACCCATGAAATGGACGGTTTCTTGTATCTACCCGTTGGCATGATTAAGCGCCAAAGTTCAGGACATTTTGAACTTGACCCGAAGTTTATTCCACCGTTATTGCATATTGAATCAAATGCAGCATTGTTAAATCAGTTGAAACGTCTGCTGAATATCATTCGTGCCAAGATTAAAACCGTTCAATCTAATAATCGTGAAAATGAACAAAAACTGATTGAATTTCGTTCTGGTGATATTGTGTCTTTTTGGTTGGTCAATGCACTTAATACAGCATATTCCAGCCTCAACCATATTTTTCAGCACCCTCAGATTCATCCTGAACGCTTATTTTCTGAACTGTTGCGATTGACTGGTTCTTTACTGACGTTCTCATCTGTCTATGAAGTAGACCAACTGCCCAAATACCAACATCACCAACTGCAACAGAGTTTCAGTGATTTAGAGCAAATTTTACGTGACTTACTCGATACGATTATTTCAAACCGCTACATCAGTATTAGCCTAAAAGAAACACGTCCATCGTACTGGGTCGGTAGTCTTGAAACTGACAAAATTACCCGAGATACCCGACTCTATGTTTCTGTCTCTAGTAGCATGATGCAAACGCATGAACTGATTCAAATTGTTCCTTTACGCTTTAAAGTGGGCAGTACCATTGACGTCGAACAACGTGTGGTTGCAGCACTTCCTGCGATTCCATTACATCACTTAATGCAGGTTCCAACTGCCATTCCTGTGCGTTCAGGGGTGAGTTATTTTGAAATTGAACCTCATCATGAACTTTACCAACAGATGTTGTCTTCTGAAACCATTTGTATTTATGTTCCATCTGGTTTCCAAGACATTAGTATTGAATTAATTGCTGTGATGAATAGCTAAGGAATAATAAAAATGAATTCTTCTAGTCAGGCACCCTCTTTGTTTGATGATGGTCAAATTGGTTCAAATACCTTGCCTTATCACCCTGCGATTGTGAAGCCAACATCCTGCCTAATTGATTTACTGTATGACGGTTTTTATGTGGTTTTTTTATTAAGAAACCAATATGTCCCTCAACAACCCGAACAATTTAGACAAAAAGTTCTAGATTTATTACATCGCTTTGAACAGCAGGCACGCAAATTACAATTTTCTGCCGAAGATATTCATGATGCCAAATATGCCTATTGTGCCTTGTTGGACGAAACCATTGTCACGCAGCAAAATGATGCTTTTTTTAATTTGCAAAATCTATGGTTAATTAATCCATTGCAATTAAGCCTGTTTGGTTCACAACTGGCAGGTTATCAATTCTTTGAAGTTTTGGAACAACTGCGTAGTAAAGGTAAAGACCGACTCGCCTCACTCGAAGTTTTTCATTATTGTCTACTGTTGGGTTTTCAAGGCAAATATCGAATTGAATCGATTGAAAGCCTAAACCATTTGGTGGCACGGATTGGAGATGAAATTGATTACTTAAAAGGGAAAAAAGCTGCATTCTCGCCTTTTTCGGCTCTACCTGATCAAATCAAAAATATCATTCATCGTGAACTTCCTTTCGTCTGGATTATTCTATTTTTATTGATTTTTAGCCTTCTGGCTTTTGCAGGCTTAAGATATTCGCTTAACCAACAAACGCAGACTTCACTTGCGCCATTTAATAATGTAATTAGTACGCCTACGGAACAGGCCAATATTACGATTTATTTACCTTAAATTGTTGGTGGCACATGGCTCAAGAAAAACAAAATACCCTGCGCATTTTAAAAGCGAACCCTACAAAACCACAAAAGCGTTCAAGCATTTATGTGATTGCGGGGTTTGTCGGTGGCATTATTTTAAGTTGTGGATTTTTCGGTTTTTATCTTTATGCACAAAACTCTGAAAAAACGGCATCCACTGACATAGAACCGAATCAAGCTGAGACAACCACGCATACATCTCCCCTCGAAACAAAGCCCGTGGAAAATGCGACTACAGCAGATGAGGATATTGATTATCCGAATCAAATCAATGAACAAGAGATGTCCGCACTGTTTAAGCATTCAGTGAATAGTCCGACCAATCTCAATACGCACACTCCAAACAGCTCACCCTTCGCCAATCTGGGTCAGCAACCGGAATTAGCGAGCAAAGATGTGGGCGTAATCGAAAAAAAAGTGCAGAAACCTCAACCTGTGACCCCAACGGCAAAGCCACTAGCACAAGGCGTAGTGAAACCTGCATTATTAGATCAACTGGATAAAGAAGCTGAATTGGCTCAGCCTCAAGCACAAACCTCACATCCATCATCACCTGCTGTACAGTCAAACTAAGATGATTATTTTTATTGGCTGTAGCTTTCTGGCGTTGGTGATTGGTTTGAGCTTGTTAATGTCTTACGAGCTTCGGCTGCGAACCTTGAATTATGTGCGGATGATTTTACCCAGCAGCAAACAAAAGCTTGGGCACGCACGTCATTTTGCACAAGAAATGGGTTATGCCGCTTCTGCTGAGCAAACTCAAACCCATTGGCATTTACAACAATGGTGGATTTTGATTGCTGGATTCTTTTTATTGGGCAGTATTCTACTGTTTGCCTTTACCCGCCCCATTGATCCGACCAAAGTCGAAGCCAATTATCTGGAAAAAGTCGACCCACAAATTTATGCCTTATTAAATGGTGAAATACTGACAGCACCACCAGAGGTCGATGAACAGTTGGTGGACGCTGCAATTGTTGAAGCCATGCAACTAGAACAGCAGTATCAAGCACAGAACAACAGTGTAACGGCTCAACCTTTCTCTTTAGAGCGGGATACGACATTTGAACAAAGTCATGGGCATTTTGATACTTCATTGATTGACCGTAAATGGGATCGGATGAATTTACGCTACAAGCAACGGTTATTGATGGTGTTTAAAATCATGAAGGAACGTTATGGTTATGAACTGGTATTGTTAGAGGGTTACCGTAGTCCTGCACGTCAAAATATGCTTTCTGGCAATAAAAATACCACACGTGCTAAAGCCTTCCAGAGCTATCACCAATTTGGCTTGGCTGCGGATGTTGCATTTAAACGGGATGGCAAAGTGGTAATTTCTGAACGTGACCCTTGGGCTTGGAAAGGCTATCAATTATATGGTGAAGTGGCCGAGTCGGTCGGTTTAACTTGGGGTGGACGCTGGAAGTCTATTCATGACTATGGTCATACTGAATTCCGTATGCCGGGTTTGAAAAAAACAGCGGAAATGGCAGAAAAACTCACGACTGAAGGACAGCTTTTAGCACAAGAGTTAAATTAATAATGTGCCCAATTGGGATGACGGCATACCAAGTCATATATCTTTATATTGTTCATAACAACAAAAAGCCCTATGGATGAATAGGGCTTTTTTTTAAAACAGGGATATCTGTTTTAATGTTGTTGCTTAATCACTTTTATTTTTGAAATTGAGTGCAAGCGCATTTGGTACACGGGGGTAAACGATCAGTACCAATTTCTAAGTAGACTCGACGTCCACATTGAACACAAAAATAGAAGCCTGTTCCGGGTTTTTCGCCAGCAGTAACCATCTTTGTTCTCCATAGATTTTAGAAATGGTAACCCTAGTATAACGCGCTTATGCTCAATGTCTATTGATCATTTTAAAAAATAATGGTGTCATAAATGTAAGAAATGATGTATTCAAAAAATTGGTGAGCTAAATAAAATTTAATCATTAAAGTGAAGATTTGCTTACTTTACGTACACAAATAAGGCTTTAGGTCGCATATGCCTTGTTCTTTAGAGCTATTGATCGTGAACAAATATTCAAAGTTGTAAATACGGCTAAGTACTAAAATTAGGTTTCGTTCCCTTCAATCCTTTTCTTGATGTAAATAAAAAGCCCTATCTAGTGTGACAGGGCTTTATTCAAACAGCGGATCACTGTTTGCAGTGTGCAGCTTAGGCAATCTTGTTGTTAAATTGATTGCCAAGGCATTTGGTACACGGGGGTAAACGATCAGTACCAATTTCTAAGTAAACGCGGTGTCCGCATTGAATACAAAAATAGAAGCCTGTTCCAGGTTTTTCGCCAGCAGTTACCATTTTTGTTCTCCATGTGTTTTAGAAATGGTGAACAGAGTATAGACAAGCTTTTGAGTTTGTAGAGTCTATTTTGTGACCGTAGGGATCAAGAAATTATTAAGCTGTAGTTCCCACATTGAATATATAGCATTCTAGTTTTGATGACTTAACGACCTTTTTGACAGCTAATAATGATACAAAGACGAAAATTTAAATTTGTACGATTTATCTTACAAACTTTTAGGGATTTAGCAGATTGGCGCCCCCCGCTTTTTTCTTATAATGTGTTCAAACAGAAGCAGGATGTTCCGGAACACAAAACAACAATAATAGGTTCATGCATCAGGATCGTGAGATACGACAGGAGTCATATCTAGCAACCAAATACGAAAAAGCCCGACAGGATGTCGGGCTTTTTTTATGGGTTTAGGATTTTTATCAAAACTATTATTTTTCAAAAGAACTAAGCCTCAGCTATAATTCTTAACGTATCATTAAATAAATCTCTATATTTATATAGATCATTTTTCAAGAAAGCTCTTTGCTCAGTTCCGTTACCAATATAAATATTCTTTGCTTTACCTTTGAAAAATTGGAAATTTAATATTTTCAAATTTACTGCTTTTAATGGACTGTTAGCAATATTTTCTTCTTTCACATGTTCTGCAATAGAAATAAAAGTCTGAGTATCTAAAGGTAAATTTTTACTAATAAAAGAGAAAATATCATTTAAACTTGTTTCATCTATATCTTCTTTTAAGATCCCATCTAATAAGAAAGGCAGTCTATGAATATTCTTTGTGTCTCCTATAATTTTATTGAATGCAAAATGATATGCCATAACTGTTTTATGTAACTCAACACCTTGATAGGGGAATGAGTTTATTTTATATAAGTCAAGATAACGACTTTGGTTTAAATTATTGATTTTCAAATCACTAAGATATTTCTTGAATATCTTTGCGAACTCTTTTTCCTTTTCAATACGATTTTGGAGGACTTTCTCGTCAGTATCCATATTCTTTAATTTTAAATTATATTCTTCTTTTTCAATGTTTTTGTTATATAAGTCTAATTTTATTTGTCGATGAAATTGAAAGTTAGCTTTTCCTTTTACCCAACTATTAAATGATATTTCACCATGAAATTTATCACCTAGAGCTTTATAATTTTCATTAATAGTATTTTCTTTTTCATTAAGCCTCTTCTTTGTGTTATTAACAGAAGAATAAGCTTTTTTAAGTTCATCTTTTATTTTTTCTTCCAGTTCATTAGTATCATTTACCTTCTGATAGTAGCTATACAATCCTTCTAGAGAGTATGAAAGTACTTGTGTACAAGCTGGGCAACGGTCTAGGTCATTATATCTTTGTCTTTTTAAATTATTTTTGGTTTTTATTAAAATTTTATTCTGATTTTTTAACAAAGCTAGTGTATTGCTATATTTTATATAATTATTTCTCGCTTCCTGTAAATCCTCATTAGCCTTAATATAATTTTCTAGGTATTCTTTTGCATCCTCGCCAAACTCTTCGTCCATAAATGAAAAGAAAATAAACTCTTGTTTTTTCGTAAATTTTTGCAAAGTTTTTATTTCATAACCCAATTCTTTAACAAGTTCAACCAATGTAATATATTCTTCTTTATTAAAATGATTATCAACACCCAGATAATAATCTAGATAGTTTTCTTTAAAGCCTTTATAAAAACCAAGATTTGAAAATGACTCTCTTAAATATACCCAACCAACAGATTGAGATACATAGTATGGTAAAAAAGCACATTCTAGAGATGCCTTTTTAATTTCCCCTTTTTGCTCTACCATTAAATTAAAATTTAGTAGTGAACTAATAAATTCCTTTAACTTTATATGCGCAACCCCATTGTCAGAGTTAATTCCATTAAATGATAAAATTTTACCATTATAATCTTCAAAATAAATACTTAGATTATCTCTAATAATTTTATATTCTTTATTATTAATAGTGAAATCCAACCTAAATATTGGATCATACTCTAAAATTTCTTCTAAATTTTGTTTAACATCATTAATACCTATTACATATAATAAACTCTGTAGTAATGTACTTTTCCCGGCTGTATTTCTCCCCCCTATAAGATTTAAACCCAATGAAAATTCTTCTAAGAAACATTTATTAAATTTTTCAGAAGCAACAAATAAACGATTAAAATGGACAACTGCTTTCATCAATAACTATCCGCCATAATATTCAACATACGAACACAAACATGCAAAGAAAAAATCTTTTTCACTTAAATTAATGTCATTAACTTTTTTTATACTTTCAATATAACCTTGAAACATCTCAGTATAATCAGAATAAGAAAATGAATAATCATTATTTTTTATATAATCTTTAATTAACTGATGTTCATAGTTATTCATATCTTTAAGATATTCAAATGTAGTTGTTATTTCAATTTCTGCATTTTTACGTATAGCAATAGAAAACCTAAATCTTGCAATTACTTCCTTAGATATCTCACGCCATAAATCAAAAGTCTTCTGCTCAAACTCAATAACATCAATAGCTTTTTTTATCACTTCCCCTTCTACTCTTTTAGAAATATCTAATAATTTTGCTAAATTTTGGCTATTATAAATTACTTCTACATCTTTAAATAAGTTAATTAATAAATCAATCGCCGCTTTTAAATCTGTGACGTTTGGAAATTTGTCTTTCATTAGACCAATTAAAGATCTTTTTTGCTCCTTTGGAGTTTTAGGAAAATCAACCCATTGAATAAAAAGATTTTCTAACTCAATAGGATTAAATTCATCCTTTTGACTTTGACAATATTCTTCTATTTTTTCTTCTATTCTAACTCTAATGTCTTCATGAACATCTTTATATCTGCAAATTGGATAAGTTTCATTAATTCGAGTTGTTATATCAACTTTTCCATTTTCTTTTTCCTTTTTATTAAGTTTAGTCTTTAACTCAAACTC